>JAIFNJ010000065.1 GCA_020047835.1 Bacteroidota bacterium | reverse complement strand
CACTAAACTTTCTCTAATACCTTACCTGTTTTGAATTTTAAAGCTTTTTACCAACTATTTTTCAGTAATATGCCGTTTTATTCCATTATAAGAGTTTTATAATCTACTTCCAGCTATTTTCAAACACCGTGCGTTTGTTTCCTTTGGCCAGCGATTCGGTAATTTTCACTTCAATCCCTTTACATCCGGAAATTTCTAGGGCACGTTCAATCCATCCTGCAATACGGTATTCAATCACCTCGCTGGGTTGATCAAATTCTGTCATAATTAATTTTACTGAATTGGGACGTAATTCAGCAGCCTCCATTTTTGAAGGCATGTAGTAGGCAGCAAAAATCCGGCTTGCCCGAGAAATGATATGGCCTGGAGAGGCAAACTTAACATACAACTTGTAAATACCGTTTAATGAAATATCGGCGCTAAAACGGCCCAACTCCCAGGCTCCCTTTTTGTAATCGCCATTAAAGAATAGTTCGCCTACTTTTTTTGTGGGCTCCACTCCGCCTGTCAATAATGGATACCAATTGGCTGCATTTACCGATTCAATTATTTTTTTGGATGCTTCAGGCAATGAATTCATCCATCGAACATACTCCGATGCATATTTTTGTCCAACAAATTCGGGGATGCTTTTAACGGCTGTTCCTTTAATTTCCATAAAATAAAAATTGTTTGGCGGATTACTAATAATAGACTATTTAATTCCGAAAGTAATAAAAAATATTCAAATTCCGTTTCTCAAAATGAATTTTGAATCTAACTTTATGAATAAGAATCATATTATGATCAAGCAAACCATCCTCAAAATATTTTGGATCACTTTTTTCAGTATCGCCATGGGCTTGCTTGAAAGTTCGGTGGTAATCTATTTAAGGGAATTGTATTATCCCGAAGGTTTTGTTTTCCCATTAAAAATGATGAGCTCTTCCATTGCCCTTACCGAACTGTTGCGTGAAGCCGCAACTCTTATAATGCTTGTATCAATTGGAGTTTTGGCCGGTAGGACCAAAACGGAAAAATTCGGCTATTTCATTTATAGCTTTGCTATATGGGACATTTTTTATTACATCTTCTTAAAAGTATTGATTCAATGGCCTGAAACATGGCTAACTTGGGATGTCCTATTTTTGCTGCCAACTACTTGGGTAGGGCCTGTAATTGCTCCAGTTCTGCTTTCCGCAGCCATGATTGGGTTAAGTCTGGCGATCTTCTATTTTACTGATAGAGATAACCAGACAATAATTACTGGTAAAGAATGGGCGCTGTTAGTATTCGGATCACTTATTGTAATTCTTTCTTTTACATGGGAATATTCAAAATATATGCTGCAGGAGTTTCCAGTAAGAGAACTATTTGTGATAAATGAAAATACTCTTTCATATGCCATTCAGTTTATTCCAACTCATTATCCCTGGATACTTTTTTTTGTGGGGTTTATCACTATCCTTACAGGAATAGGAATATTTGCCCTAAGAAACAGTAAAACCAAGCCAATAGTTTCCACCAATGCTAAAAGTCGATGACGAAAATACATACATTTATAATTTACTTAGTAATTATGCAGACAACATTTGGACAAGTTAACACCGACAAGAGTTTCACTGAAAAGGAAAAATCCTTTCAGGGCGTCTTGAATAAAACAGTTGATGGTAAAAAAATATTCGGCACATCATTCGCAATTAAAAAGGACAGTTTATTGTGGCTTGGTAGCTCTGGAGACTTATCCAAAGACCAACCTTATTTCATTGCAAGCACAACTAAATTATTTACGACTGCTATAATTCTGAAATTAAGAGCAGATGGCAAATTAAACCTTGATGACATAATCAGTATATACTTAGATAAATCCATTTTATCAGGACTGCATATTTACAAAGAAAAAGAGTATTCAGAAGAACTAACTATTAAACACTTACTCTCACACACATCGGGCCTACCTGACTACTTTCAAGGAAAGGGAGCAAATGGAAAAAGCTTGGAAGACGAATTAATAAATGGCAGTGACCAATTTTGGACTTTTGAACAAGCAATTGAAAGAACAAAGAAAATGAAACCTCTATTTGCTCCAGGCACTAAAAACAAAGCGAATTATTCTGATGCCAATTTTCAGATATTAGGTAAAATCATTGAAATCATAACTAATAAATCGTTTTCCGAAAGCTGCAATGATTTAATCATTCAACCACTTGGTTTGACAAAATCTTACCTTTATAAAGACTCAACGGACAATACACCAAAGACTCTTTATTACAAAAGTAACAAAATAAACATCCCTAAAGCAATGACATCTTTTGGACCTGACGGTGGTATTGTTTCAACGTCAGCCGATATGCTTATTTTCATTGAATCATTTTTTACGGGTAAGTTATTTCCTTCTTCATACATTGATGAATTGCAAGAATGGAATAGAATATTTTTTCCAATGCGCTCTGGAACTGGCATACACCTATTTAAACTTCCTTGGATTTTTAATCCAACAGGAGCAGTTCCATATTTCATAGGGCACTCCGGACTTTCAGGTGCATTGGCATATTACTGTCCAAAGGAAAATATTTATGTAGTCGGGACTGTAAATCAAGTAGCACATCCCGACATTTCCTTTAAGACAATGATTAAACTAACCCAAAAAGCATTGAACAAATGAATAGCCCTGTTGGTAACAGCACCGACTCAAAATTGGCGGGGACCTGCGAATACGAACATTTATGCTTAAACAAACTTTTGTGCAACTAGACCGTTAAGTGTTCCAAATCTCCACTTTTGGGTAGCTACCAATCGATTAGTGTGATGTCAAATATTTCAGTTTAATACCATTTAACAATCCTAATCCTTCCATAAAAAAAATCCCGGATAATGTAATCCGGGACTGACATTGATTAAAAACGATGCGGTTTTAAGAGTCTTTTATATAATCGCGTGGAATACAGAATAAAACATTTATATCTGTATCATTTTACTTCTTTTCAAAGGAAAACCATGAATCTGAGTTATTAACTTCCTTTGAAACCACTTTTAAATCATCTTCAACTTTGGTTTTTTTATCCTCACAAACCGGCTTCACATTGGCATTGCTTTCCTTGTTAATTGATGTAACCAAAACTCCCGCAGTAAAGCTTATACCTATGAGTATCAAATACAGTGAATTCATAATCGGAGATTTAAACAATTATTTAATACACCAAATTTCACGAACATTTAGTTCTTGAAAAAGCAATAATCGACGAGCGGTTGTTTTTCTCGTTAAGTGGCTTTATTTTTTTAACAACCATTTTCTACAATTCCCTTGTAAACGAGCCCCATTAAAGGAATTACAAAACAGCATGATTAACTCATATTTTAAATTGCAAAAATCATTGGTCAATTATGTACAAGGAAAAATGTCTTTCCCCATGAAAAAATCTCCATCAATTGCCCTATTTTAAACAAACTGCAGCAATCTATTATAAAATAAAATTCTTTAACCGTTTAACTGGTTATTTAACCGCTCGTCTTTTTTTGATTTAAAATGTTTGAAAGATGTTGTAATATTGTCAAAGAAAAATCGAAAGCTATGCAAAAACTTACGGCCAACAAGTTATTCTGGATACTGCAAATCATCGGTTGGGGTTCCTATTATATTATCTATACCGCTATTGCTACCCTATTCAAAAAATGGAATATGGAGGATTTTCTGTTATACTCATTTACCTATATTTTAGGATTTGGCATAACCTCGTTATTGCGGTTTCCTTATAGCTTTTTTTACTCACGTATTGAACGTTTGTTATGGGTACCTTTGATCATTATTTTAGGATCTGCCGTAGCCACTCTTTTTTGGTCGTATATTGACATGTATGTGAGCCATTTCTTTTGGGAAAATGGGGCCGAGATTTATAGAAAAAGAATTGTTTTTAAAGAGATGATAAAATATAGCTTGCTTTTTACCATCCTACTTACTTCATGGAGCTCTCTATATTTTGGGTTAAAATATGCCATTGATTGGCAAAATGAAAAACAGCATGCCCGCGAAGCTGAGATGATGGCACAAAAAGCCCAGATGGAAATGTTGCGCTACCAGTTAAATCCACATTTTTTATTCAATTCATTGAATTCCATACGTGCCTTGGTCGATGAAAACCAAAACCACGCCAAAGAAATGATCACTGAATTGTCAGAGTTTCTTCGTTATTCATTGCTCCATAAAGATGCCGTTTTTGTTACCCTGATAAGTGAACTGGAAGCTGTGAAACACTATTTCTCTATTGAAAAAAAGCGATTCGAAGAAAAACTGGAAATTGAGTACCGCATAGCTGAAAATACCCAGAACAACCAAATCCTTAGTTTTCTGCTTCACCCTTTGGTGGAAAATGCCGTAAAATATGGTATGAAAACGAGCCCTATGCCACTGAAAATAAGTATTTCAACCCAAAAAACCGGATATGGCCTTTTGATTGAAGTATGCAATTCCGGACATTGGGTAGAACGGGGACAAGAAGGTATTGTTTCAGGAGGTGCCGGTATTGGACTCAAAAATGTGGAGAAGCGTTTGAAAAATGCCTATCACGACGATTACCGGTTGGAAGTAATAAAGAGTGAGACTCATTGCTGCGTGCGAATCGAAATTAAAGAAGCTTATATAAATGGATAATTCAAAAATAAAAGTCATGATTGTCGACGACGAACGGTTGGCGCGCAAAGATCTTGCCAGCATGTTGTCCGAATATCCTGAAGTAGAATTGGTTGGAGAGGCTCAAGACGTTCCTTCGGCTATCAAAGCAATTGAGAATTTAAATCCCGATTTGGTATTCCTTGATATTCAAATGCCTGGCCAATCGGGTTTCGACCTGATGGATCAAATTGATTTTGCCGGTAAAATTGTTTTTGTGACCGCTTACGATGAATATGCGCTCCGCGCTTTTGAAATCAATGCGCTCGACTATTTAATGAAGCCTGTTTCGCATGAGCGGTTAAAGAAAACACTATCACGTTTCGAAGTTTCGGATGAAGCTATTCCTAAAAATTATGCCCCCCTTAATTACGATGATCGTCTTTTTACCACCTTGGGTACTAAAGTTCAGTTCCTTAAAATAAATTCCATTGTATTGATTCAGGCAGAAGGTGATTATACATACATAACCTGCAATGACGGTCACAAAGGATTGGTAACCAAATCGATGAAAGAGTGGGAAGAACGGTTACCATCAACCCATTTTTGCCGTGTTCACCGGAATTCCATCATCAATACCGACTGCATTGAAGAGGTAGATAAATGGTTTAATTATTCCTTCCGGGTAAGGCTTAAGGGAATTAAAGATGAGGTAGTCATCAGTCGCCGGTATGCCAAAAAGCTGAAAGACCATTTCAGTTAACCTCCCATTTAAAATTTAAGTTTTTTGTTTGAATCCTGATTTAGTTGTCGGGTTTTCATCTATTTTTGAACCATGATGCTCGAAATATTATATCAGGATTCCCATCTAGTTGCCATTAATAAACCGCACGGATTATTGGTACACCGCTCAAAGTATGCCGACGAAGCCAAAGTTTTTGCGGTTCAGGAAC
Organism: Bacteroidota bacterium; assembly: GCA_020047835.1. Lineage (GTDB taxonomy): Bacteria > Bacteroidota > Bacteroidia > Bacteroidales > SZUA-534 > GWE2-40-63. The sequence continues at coordinate 410 of JAIFNJ010000065.1, read as the reverse complement.
TTCGCAACCAAATTGGTCAACATGTATTCCCGGTTCACCGCCTCGACCGGAAAACTAGTGGTGTATTGCTTTTTGCACTGAGTCCGGAAATAAATTCGCTGATGAACCAGCAATTTGCAGAAAACAAGGTTTCAAAAAAATATGTTGCTGTAGTAAGGGGATTAACACAGGATACCGGAATCATTGATTATCCTTTGGAAAATGAAGTAGGAACTTTAAAAGAAGCCGTTACCAATTATACCACGTTGCAACGAACCGAAATACCGGTTCCACTGGGAAAGTTCCTAAGCTCCCGATATTCTCTGGTTTCAGTAACACCGGAAACTGGACGGATGCACCAGATACGGAAACATTTTGCCCATATTTTCCATCCCATTATTGGTGACCGGCCCCATGGCTGCAACAAACAA
>JAIFNJ010000018.1 GCA_020047835.1 Bacteroidota bacterium | reverse complement strand
ATAGGTTTTACCAATCGGTAATTTTTCGCTCATTTTTGGCAATTCCCGCAGCACTTCATCGGTAAATCTACCTAAAGTCAAGTCATCAGAACTTAATGCTGTTACGTGTACTTCATGATTCCCATCCAAATGAAATTCAACCCACACATTTCCGTAGAATTTTTTTTCATTGACTACAGGGGTATTGTTAATCTCAGTAATTAACGACTCTTTTAATTCTAACGGTAAATGAGAATAAGTAGCCGTTTTTGTGCCTGCATTTGCAAAATTAACCGTGAAAATAAATGCAGAGATTAATGTAATTGTTAGTGTTTTCATGATTTCTTAGGGTTTTAAAAGTTATAGATATTTTTAATTTTTTCACATATTTTATTCAGTAACAAATTGGTGTTTTTGTTTTACATTCAATAATTATGTATTTGTATTTTAGGCTATTAGAACATTGTTTTAAACTGTTTTCGAAATATAGACGTTGTGAAAAAATGAATGTTACACTTGAGGCGTTTTTAATTTTATTACAAACTATTTGAACTTTGGAAGTCCTTAGAAATCGAAGAAAAATTAGTCATCGAAATCGCTTTTAAAAACCCCGCCGCGGCGGGTTAAATATTAATAGCTCCTCCCGATAGCTATCGGGATAAGCCGGGGAATTTGAATTTACGATATTACATCGGCGCAAGCAGCAAAAATCAATTGAAATTAGGGAGAACCCATGCGCCGAAAATTGGAATTCTACAGTGTAATTCTTAATAGCGATTTCCGTGAAAAACTAGTATAAAAATTATTTGTACTTAAAACCAATTGTATCTTAGCGCAAAAATTGTAACACCATGAAGTACTTTCATTATATTCTTGTGGTTTCGGGAATTATGGTAGGTTGCCAGCATAAAACAAAACAGCTGCCCAACCAGAATGTTCCGCCGAAATATGTGGTAACTCAAGTTCCTGTTTTTAAAAATCAGGGAACTTTGACATTTGCCAACCTGGCAGGCATACCCATTACAACCATTGATATTGAATTGGCTGATTCGCCTCAAAAAAGGGAAATGGGATTGATGTATCGAACCAGCTTGCTGGAAAACCAAGGAATGCTTTTTATTTTTGATGCGGAAGAAAGGCAGTCTTTTTGGATGAAAAACACCCATATTCCATTGGATATAATTTTTGTAAATGAAGAAAAAACCATTGTGCACATTGCCGAAAATTGCGAGCCCTATTCTTTAAAGCCGATTCCATCCTTTGAATATGCTAAATATGTGGTAGAGGTTACTGCTGGCTTTTCCCAAAAAAATTCCATAAAAGTAGGTTCAAGAATCAACTTTAGTCTTTTAAATTCTTGATGGTAAAAAATTATATTTTCCAAACAAGGGGTCATTAAAATTGCTTTCGGCTACCTTTGCCTTTTCTTAATAGTTAACTTATGAGCATTACAGAGAAATCACGTAAGGTTGAGGAATTATTCCATTTGCTGGAGGAGGAGATTTCGCAATCCTAAAATCATGGCAACATCTCTTGAATTCTATCCGTTAGCCGAAAATTTATATAAAACCGGACAAGCAGAACAGGTTTTGGAAATGATTCATAATTCTGAAAACCGAACTAGCTGTCCATTATTAAATTCTGTCTCCATTGGAGGAAGCCGTATCGGTTGCACTCAATATGAAAAAAGGGGGATGATTTGCCGTTTGTTTACCTATAATTACACCACTGATAAGCACGGTTTGCGAAAGATATCAGCCTGTAAGGCAATGAAACTGGCTCAACCTGATGAAATTCGCAAAACCAATGAAATTTTGAAAGAAAAACCCATCGGACCTAGAGCCAGTGGGTATTATTCACAATTGCAGACCATCGATTTTATTGAAGGCCAAAACCTTTATCCTATTCGGGATGCTATAATTATGGCCATTGAAAATGTACTTACATACTATCATTATAAAGGCGACGAAAAAGAATAGACTCATTAATATCTAATTAAAGTAAATATGGCATTGGCATTTACTGCAAAAATAGAGCTTGGTTACTTAGCACCCACTTTCAATTTATGGGAACCTCTTACTGGAAAATTCAAGAGTTCGAATGAATTTTCATCTGAAGTGGCTACGGTAGTGATGTTTATATGCAATCATTGTCCTTATGTAAAACATGTGAATCAGGGATTAATTAAGCTGGCCAACGATTACATTTCTAAAGGAGTTGTATTTATTGCAATAAATTCCAATGATGCCCATACCTACCCGGAAGATAGTCCGGAAAGAATGATTGGAGTGGCAAAGGCGCTCACCTATCCTTTTCCTTATTTGTACGATGAAACTCAGCAAACTGCCCGCGATTATAATGCCGTTTGTACACCCGATTTTAGCATTTTTGATAAGTCGAAGCATTGTGTATATCGGGGTCAGTTGGACGATTCAAGGCCAGGAAACAACTTGCCGGTAACCGGTTCTGATATTCGTGTGGTGCTGGAAGCGATGCTTTTATGCAAACCCATTCCTGAGAACCAATTTCCTAGTGCCGGTTGCAGTATAAAATGGAAGTAATTAGAATTTTGAATTTTTGGAGGACTTCATTATTTTTTTGCCAACTTTTGTACAAATTCTTCGGAATTAATAAGGTACCGAATGTGTTCGGCAGAACCAATTTCCCCATTCTCGTCCCACGCCATAAGGTTGAAGAATATTTTTTTGCCATCAATATGCGTAACCTCTGATTTGCAGGTAATTATTGCTCCCGGAAGTGAGGCTTTTTTGTGCTGAACATTTATTTGAATTCCAACAGTTGAATAGCCTGGCGGCAGCAAAGATTCAATGCTTGTATAAGCTGTTAATTCCATTAAAGCTACCAGAGCAGGGGTTGCAAAAACTTCGGCTAAGCCAGAGCCGAAACTTTTAGCCGTATCTTTTTTTTCCACCATTTTTGTTTGGTGGCCTTGTAATCCAACTTTTATTTGAACATCCATATTTGATGACTTTAAAAAAGAAAAACGGGTGATTCCCGTTTTTAGTATTGCATTTCTAGGTATTTATCGGTCTCTTTCAGCATGTTATTAAAAAAGAGTATGCTTAAAGTTATTCCATCGGGTTCATTGTATTCAATGCTCACAAAACTTTCTCCATGTTCAATGGTCCACACTCTTCTGTAATTTTTATTGTCAAATGCAGTATCATCAACTTTATTCCAATCTCCATTCGAATTATCATCCGTCCCATAAATGGATAAAACTTTTTTAACCATTTCTTTAAGCAGATTCAAGTCAATCTTTTTAGTCAATGAAATAAATTTAACATTTACAGGGTTACTGCCGGTAAGACTTTCTTTGTCGAAAAAAATACGGAACTGAACGGCATCAAAAATCCCCATTTCATTCCATGGAAGTTTTTTTTCATATACAATCATTATCGTCGCTGGAGTTTCTTCTCCATCAATTTCCTGATAGTCATCGAAGAAGAAAGTTTTCAGATCGTAGGTAAAACAATCCAAAATGCTTTTGCTCTTTTTATTGGGATTGAATGTATTCATTGTATGATACCTGCCTTTTTTTGTAAATTTATGAATTCCATCCTTTAAAAAAAATTGTGCTTAACCTTTTTTATAAAATATTCTTTAATAATATGTTTTATAGACAGTTAAGTAAATTCAATTGGAATAGGTATTTGCTGATTCGGTGGTAGGTAGTTAATTACCTGCAATATAGTAGTAAAAAACCAATAGTTGAGAATTACAGTTTGCTCGTGAATAAAAAAAAATGACCACCTGTTTAGCGGGTGGTCATTGTATGGAATAAATAGTTTAAATTTTCTTTAATTCAACGGTAAAGTGCCTCATTATAGGAGCTTCCCATACAATTTTATAACCGGTTTTTATGGTTTCCCTGCGGTCGAAAACATTTTTTAGAGCCACTGCAATTACATCCATGTGATTGTTGGTATAGGTGCGACGTGGTATGGCGAGCCTTAAAAATTCGAGGTTGGGATAACGGTTTTCGCGGGTCACAGGATCTCTGTCTGCTAAAATAGTTCCTATTTCAACCCCACGTATTCCTGCTTCAAGGTATAATTCAATACCTAACGTTTGGGCAACAAATTGTTCTTTAGGAACGTGTGTAAGTAGTTTTTTAGCATCAACAAACACCGCATGACCTCCAATAGGCCTTTGAACCGGTATTCCAAATTCAATAAGTCTGTTTCCCAAGTAAGTAACCTGATTTATACGGGTTTCAAGATATTCAAATTCTGTTCCTTCGTCTAACCCTTGTGCCAAAGCATTCATATCGCGTCCGCTCATTCCGCCGTAGGTTATGTACCCTTCGAACATAATATTGTAAGTGCATGCTTTACGGAAGATCTCCTCATTTTTGAAACCAATAAAACCACCCATATTCACAATGGCATCTTTTTTACTGCTCATGGTAGCTAAATCGGCATATTTATACATTTCAAGAACAATTTCTTTAATTGTATAATTTGCATACGCATGCTCCCTGGTTTTAATGAAATAGGCGTTTTCAGCAAAGCGAGCGGAATCGAACAAAAGCATTACTCCATATTTCTTAGCCAAAGCCGATACTTCCTTAATGTTAGCAAGTGAAACGGGCTGTCCACCGGCGGTGTTGTTGGTAAGTGTTAAAACTATAAACGAAATTTTTTCTTTGGGGTATTGTTTTAATACTTTCTCCAGTTTTTCGGTATCAATATTCCCCTTAAAAGGATGCAAATTATTGGTATCAAAAGCCTCATCAATGGTGCAGTCAATGGCTTTTGCCTTGCGGAATTCAATGTGTCCTTTGGTGGTGTCGAAATGGGAGTTGCCAGGAACCACGTCACCCTCTTTTACCAAAACGGAAAAAAGTACATTCTCAGCCGCCCGTCCTTGATGGGTTGGTAAAAAATAATCAAAACCCATAATATTTTTAATGGCATCCTTCATATTTTGATGTGAACTGGCCCCAGCATACGATTCGTCGCCTAACATCATGGCAGCCCACTGTTTATCACTCATGGCACCTGTGCCGGAGTCGGTGAGCAAATCAATAAATACCTGACTGCTCTTTAAATTGAACAAATTGTAATTGGCCTCTTTAATCCATTTTTCGCGCTCAATTTGAGTGCTACGGCGGATGGTTTCCACCATTTTTATTTTATATGATTCGGCAAATGGTAATTCCATAATTGTATTTTTTTTAATTAATAATAAAACGTTCAGATTTTAAGTCCAGAATGAATTTGAATGCTAAAAATCGCTGGAGTTTATTATAATTGGTATGAATCCCTATTTTTTATATTGAGGAAAATAATGAGTGGAAGTACTTTTAAATATAGGTTACTCATGAAATACAATTTGATACAAAATTAAAGTTAAAATGGATAAATGAACGATACTTAACTGTTTTGTGCAGCATACATTTTTAACCAATAATTGCATTAAGAATGAAGACTCAATCGAATGTAAAGTATTTTTAAAATTATGTGAAACACTTTTATATTTTGCAATCTGACATCAGTTAAAATTTTAACTTTGACTTGGATAAATAAATATTTTTAATTGAAACAAATCAATATAAAACAAAGAAACACTATGAAAGCAACAAGTATTAAAGGATTGTTAATGATTCTTCTTTTTGCAACCATTATGGCTACAGGCTGCAAACAAGTTGAAGTAAGACAGGAAACTAAGGTCGAAGTTAAGGATGGGTGGTATTTCCTTAATGGAGAAAAGTATTTTATTAAAGCAATTGGATACGAAATTGGTGCCCGGCCCGGTCAAGATCCTTACAAAGAAACTATCTCGGATTTAAGCAGGATGCGTGCCGACATGAAAATTCTAAAAGACGGTGGTTTTAATGCCATCCGTACCTGGAGTCAATTGTCGGAAGAACAGTTGCAACTGGTGCAGGAATCGGGCTTAAAAATTATTTTCGGTATCTGGTTAAAACCCGATGAAGATTATGGTGACGCAGAATACATGAAGCGTTCGGAAGAACTGGTCCGGAAAGTGGTGGCTTATACTAAAAAATATGATTGCGTTATTTCCTATTTAATTTTAAATGAGCCCATGACTGATCACATTTATAAAGTAGGTGCCAATGAAATGGCCACCATGCTAACTACCATGAAAAGAATTTTGAATACGGAACACCCCGGTATTCCAGTAGGTATTTCGGGAAATGCAGCTACTGATGACTTTATTGATATGAACTTGCTCGACTTTTACGGGTACAACTGTTACGATTATGGCGGTGGACAAGTTGGAACCATGGGAATGGGTGGATTTCTTAACTGGTGTAATCAATTGAATAAAAATGAAAAACCCATGATAATTACCGAATTCGGTTATTCAGTTTCCGATATGGGTTGGGGTCAATACGGTGGTAATACCATGGAAGCACAAAAAGAAGGGGTAATTAAAAATTATCGGAGCATACTTGACGCCGGTGCTGTTGGCGCTTGCCCATTTTATTATGCCGATGGTTGGTGGAAAGGCGGAAAACCCGCAGTGCATGATGATACTCCTGAAGAATGGTTTGGTTATTGGGGATATAGCGATTTGAATGATTCTGTAGGAACGCCACGTCCCGTTTGGTTTGCATTGGTTACTTACATGAAAGGATTGGTAGTTTCTCCAAAAAATCAGGAAATATATGGCAATACCATTCCTTTGGAATTATTTTTAGATGATGAAGTAAAATATGTTTCGGTAAAGCTTCATGACAGTATTTTATTTACTCAGGAAGTTAAGAAAGCAGGTTTTTTAACCGATGCCATTCGATATGCTCCAAAGGGAATGGAGGATGCTGAGTTGGTATTTGAGTTTTCCGATGCTACAAAAAAAGTAGTTAAAACCGAAAGCGTCTTTGTTTTACTATCAGAAGCAGAGGTGGTGTTGCCTAAGCTAAGTTTAACTATTGATCCGGCAGATAATTTAGCCAATGCTAAAAAATGTACCATGAAAATGACACTTTCCGATTTAGGAAAATTCAAAATTGTAAGCGATTTGCAATACAATTTCAACTTCCATTTAGGATGGGAGTCTGGTCCTGAAGGTAAAATGGTAGTGCCTGAATCAAAAGATCAAAAAGACATCGTTTTGGAACAAAGTAATATAATTCCCGAAAATTGTTGGGTAATGGTTGCTTCCGCTGGGGTTACTGTAAAATATGGTAAGTTTACCAAACGGATCCATGACCAGAAAATGGTTTACCGTGATACCTGGTACAAAGGAATTGGCAGATAAGTTGAAAATACATTATGATAAAAATAAAACGGTTTAGCTTTCGACTAAGCCGTTTTATTTTTTTTTGTGTTTTCACAAAAGCCACCTTGTAAGACCCATATTTTGGTATTTGTATAAAAGAAACTCTTTTACTTATTTTGCCTTTTTTTGAACCAATTAGCATCAATAAAATGAAACATCGTCGATTATTTGGCCTTCAAACTGTATTATT
>JAIFNJ010000157.1 GCA_020047835.1 Bacteroidota bacterium | reverse complement strand
CCTTTTAACAGCATTATGTTAAAAGGCTTTTTTGTTTTTATTACTGATTGGAAATGGGTTTTTATTTCGGCTTTTAGGGTGTTTTTCAAGTTTGTTTAATGTAGTCAAAGGTGTTTTTTTTGATTCCTTGCCTTTTCCAAAAAGATCCTGAATCAAATCAGGACGGTTTATCTGGGTTAAGCGCTGCCTAATATTCCTACTTTCTTCGGGTTTGTACCAAAAAAAGAACTGCTTCTGGTTCTTCTTTTCCGTTTGAGTTTTGGCAGTAAACATCCGTTTCCCTGAATAAGGGTCAATTCCGGAATAATAAATTACCGTAGCCAGTGTCACAGGAGTGGGGGTGAAGTCTTGTACCTGCTCCAGCTTAAAGTCCATATTTTTGGTTTGGATGGCCACATCAGCCATATCTTCATCTTCGCAAATGGGGTGGCTCGATATGAAGTAAGGGATCAATTGTTGTTTCATGCCACTTTCCTGGTTAACTTCATCAAATACTTTTTTAAGGTTTTTGAATAAATCAAAATCGGGTTTCCGCATTAACCGCAATACTTTTGGCGATGTGTGCTCCGGGGCAACTTTTAACCGTCCCGAAACATGGTGTTTAATTACTTCAGTAATGTAATCTTTAAAATGAGAACGTTCTTCTTCCTGATGGTCGAGATAATCGTAACGGATTCCACTGCCGATGAATGCTTTCTTTATAGCCGGGTTTTTCCGTATTTCCTTGTAAAGTTCCGTCATTTGGGAATGGTCAGTGTCCAGATTGGGACAGACCTTTGGAAACAGACAGGAAGCCCGTTTACAGGAACGGCATACGTTTTCAATTTTTCCTTTCATCTTCCACATATTGGCCGATGGTCCGCCTACATCTGAAATATACCCTTTGAAATCGGGCATGGCAGCCACTTGTTCCACTTCCTTTAATATGGATTGCTTACTCCGGCTTGAAACAAACTTCCCTTGATGGGCCGAAATGGTGCAGAAGCTGCATCCTCCAAAACAGCCACGGTGGCTGTTGATGGAATGTCGAATCATTTCATATGCCGGTATAGCAGGTTTGTTGTGATATTTCGGGTGTGGCAAACGGGTAAACGGCAAATCGTAAACGGCATCCATCTCCTTTTCGCTCAACGGTCCGTTCGATGGGTTAACCACTACCGTGAAATCCCCAGCATCCTGCAACAACCGATCCGATTCGTATTTATTTGATTCCTCTTCTATTATTTTGAAGTTATAGGCATGTTTTTCTTTATCGGCTAAACAAGCTTCATAAGAATCCAGCGTTTGTGATTTCCAGTTTTTCCTTGTGGAAGCATCGGTTCCTTTTGGAACTAAGTAGGCCGTTTGACTTACCGTTTGTATTTTTTCAATGGAAACGCCCTTCTGCATTAAGTCAACAATTTCTTGAAGTGGTTTTTCACCCAATCCATAAACCAATAAATCGGCTTTGGCATTCAGTAAAAGGGAAGGCATCAACTGGTCGCTCCAATAGTCGTAGTGGGTTAGCCGACGCAATGAGGCTTCTATACCACCAATAATAATGGGAACATCGGGATATAACTTTTTAAGAATGTTGGTGTAAACCGTGGTGGCATAATCGGGGCGGTATCCTGCTTTTCCACCGGGAGTATAGGCGTCGTCGGAACGTAAGCGTTTATTGGCCGTGTAATGGTTTACCATGCTGTCCATACAACCGGAAGTTACCCCAAAAAACAGCTTGGGAACCCCAAATTTTTTGAAATCGCGTAAGTCGTCGCGCCAATTGGGTTGTGGAACAATGGCTACTTTTAGCCCCATATTTTGCAATACTCTGCTTATAACAGCCGGCCCAAATGATGGGTGATCTACATAAGCATCACCTGAAAAAAGCACCACATCCAGTTCGTCCCAACCACGTTCTTTGGCTTCTTTAACGGTGGTGGGCAGCCAATCGGTTACCTTGTATTTGGTATATAAAAAGTTTGAATTTTCCATGTTAGCGCAAAGGTAATAATCAAAATAGTAAATGAAACGCAAACCGGACGATAAGGTTTAAAACTAAATATATTGATGCGAAAGTGGGATAAAAGAAAAAGGGGCTTGAATTCCAATGGTATCAAGCCCCTAAGGTGGATACTAAAAATAGAAAAATAAATTAATTAAACTGGTGGTATTGGTAGTGATGCCAAATGCAGAACCCCCTGGATTGAAGTTAACTTCAGGAGTACCATCTTCCGGAATATAGGTTCGATCGCCCGTTGTTGATCCATAAAACATTATTCCAAATTCACTTGAAATTGACATCTTTGGAGCAAAGAAGTATTCAAGTCCGATAACCCCTTGTGCTCCCAGTGTATATGTGTTGCCACCTTTTTCAGTGTAAAGGGTTTCACCATCAGGATTGGAATACTTGAATTTTCCTTGAATAAAGGTAGATCCATCATAACTCATACCTATATAAGGGTTTTTAGATACAAGAATATCGGCACCATAATAGCCACGCAATCTATTTTTAATGGTTTTGTATTTTTCAATACCAATACTAATTCCCAAATTCAATGATGAAATATTTTCTTTATCATACTTCTGATTGTCTAAGATGTTTACTATCTTATCGGTATGGCTAGTCATCCCAATTCTCAAACCCCCTCTAACAGCTGTATTGTCTGATAAATAATATTTACCATAAAGATAACCCGGACGGGCCGAAGTAAAAACCGGGGCCGGATTGTAAGCATCGGTAAAAATATTTCCAGCATACTCTAAAAAAGGAGAGGCCGAAATGCCAATTCCCCAATCACCGGCAACCGGTAGAATAGGAGTACCTTTTTTGTTAACTAAAACATCAGATGTTTGCGCCATACTGGGTGCAACAAAAGCTGAAACGCAAAATACGAATGTAACTAATGCAATTTTTTTCATAAATATGTTTTTTAAGTTCAATCCAAAAGTAGCTATTATATAACAATAATCCAATTGTGTTGAGTAAGGCAATAACAATTGGATTTTAGCTGTCATAAGGTTTATAGGCCTAAAAGTATTTGATATACTATTTGAGAAAAGTATTATAGTTAAACAAAAAGGTTATCGGCTTTTATAGTGAAACATTTAACTGGACATCCTTTTTATATAAAACTAAAATAACTAAGAATTTAGTTTGATAACTAAAAAATTAGTTGTATATTTGTTTCAGACAATTGGATGATTATAGAACAACACCTAATTTTATGGAAATAAAGGAATTAACACGGGCCGAAGAGCAGATAATGCAAGTACTTTGGGAGCTGGAAAAGGCTTTTGTGAAGGAGGTGGTTGAAAAACTTCCCGATCCAAAACCTGCCTATAACACGGTTTCCACATTTATCCGCATTCTGGAGGACAAAGGATTCATTGATCACGAAGCTTTTGGAAAAACCCACCAATATTTTCCACTTATTTCCAAAAAGGAATATTCCCGCTTTTATTTGAAAAATTTTGTAGGGAATTATTTCAGCAGCTCATACCAGCAAATGGTTTCGTTCTTTACAAAAGATGAATCGCTCTCATTGCAGGAAATGGAAGAAATGAAACGGATGATTGAAAGTCAAATTGAATCGAGAAAGGAGGAAAATCATGGATAGATTGATACAGATACTTATAGAGTCATCAGTTGCCATGGCTTTGTTCTACGGATATTACCACCTATTTCTCCGCAAGGAGACATTCTTTGTGGCAAACCGGCTGTATTTGTTGTTTACTGCTTTGGTTTCCATACTCATTCCTTGGATTACTATTTCCCTCCAAACTACTACCGATTCAACCACTAGATTTTACAATTTGCTTGAAACGGTGACGGTTACTGCCAACGGTTACGAAACTCACTTGGTTCAAACCATTTCGGGTTGGCAGTGGGCTTCACTTATATACGTAACGGGAGCATTGGTTATGGGTATTCTGTTGGTGGTAAATGTGTTGCGGGTAGTTTTAATTTCCAAAAAAGCAGTAACCAACGAAACACAAATCTACCCATCGAATGTTGTTTTGGTGGACAAATCCATTGTTCCGTTTTCGTTTTTGAACCGCATTTATATAAATGTATCGAAATATTCAAATGAACAAGTTGATAAAATTATTGCCCACGAATTGGTGCACATCCGTCAGCGGCATACGTTCGATTGCTTGTTTTATGAATTGTTACTTGTACTGTTCTGGTTTCATCCAATGGTCTATCGATACCGGACTTCAGCTAAAGAAAATCATGAGTTTTTAGCTGATGAAGGAGTACTAAAAACTGGTATTAACAAAGCTGCGTATCAAGAACTGTTGTTTGCGCAAGCAACGGGACTGCAATCGCTAGCGTTACCCAATTCATTCAATTATTCATTAATTAAAAGGAGGTTAATCATGTTAAAAAAAATAAAATCATCGAAAATTGCCCGTACCCGTTACATTTGGTCGGTACCAGTTCTGGTTGCGGTATTGTTGGTTTTTGCCTGCAACAAAATGGAAAAAGCTAACAATACGAATGTGGATAATTATACCAATCAAGTAGAATCCACTTCCAATTTGCCTGCTGAATATGAAAACCAAATGGCAGATAGTATTTATTCACAACCGGAAATCATGGCAGAATTTCCCGGTGGTCAGGAACAATTGATAAAATACATAATGGACAATGTGAAGTACCCGGAAGTGGCCAAAGAAAAGGGGATTCAAGGCAAAGTTTTTGTGCAATTTGTGGTTGATAAAAAAGGCAAAGTATGCGAAGCTAACGTCGTGCGTGGAGTTCAGGAATTGCTCGACAAAGAAGCCTTGCGGGTTGTAAATACCATGCCGGATTGGAAACCAGGTATGGATAAAGGAACACAGGTTAAAGTGCAATTTACTATTCCCATTAATTTTAGATTGGAATAGGATTTCAATTGTCCAAAAAATAGAGTATTTTAATTGCGGGGTTCTTCACTTATGAACGGTAGGAAAGAACTCCGCAATTTTTTTTAACTGATTTATAACCGTAAAATGAAATCATCCTTAGTTTTTTTTGCTGTCAGTTTTGTTTTTTACTTCCCTTCATTAGCTCAAAATAGTACCGAATTGGAGCGTTTGTATGCTATTAGCGAGTATCAAAAATTGATTGCTCAGGCGGATTCACTAATTAAGCAACAAGCTGGCTCTTTTGAAGTATGGTATTATAAAGGAATGGCTGAACAGTCCTTAAGTAAATTTAAAGATGCGGTGGAGACCTACAATCAGGCACTTTCATTATCAGATAACAAAGTTCCGGTTTTATTTGCATTGGGAATTTGTCATGAATCGACTGGAAACGATGATCAAGCGCTGCAGTCCTATCAGGAACTGTTAGCCATCGATTCGCTGCATGTTCCCTCAAAAGTGCGGATGGCATCCATTTATAAGAGCCAAAAGGAATTTGGTAAGGCTATTGAAGCCTATTCACAGTTGGTAGAGTTGGATTCCACCAATGGTTATTTTTATTCGCAACTGGCGTATTGTTGTAGTAAATTTGGATTTAATGAACCGGTACTATTTTATCTTGAAAAAACGCTGGAATTAAACCAAGGTGATTTGAATAGTGTGAATGAGTTGGTTAGTGAACTCATCGATCAGAAATTATATGAAGAAGCAACGGCGTATTGCGACTCTTTTTTAATAGCCTATCCCACCGATTTGAAATTGTTAAAGCAACAGGCATTTATTTCGGCCATTAATGGAAATAGCCTGGATGCCGTCCGGCAGTTTGCTCATATTGTTTCTTTGGGCGATTCCAGCCAGTTTACTTGCAAAAACTACGGACAAAGTTTATTCAATAACGGGCAATATACGGAAGCCATATTTTGGCTCGATAAATACCTGAAAAACCAACCCGATGATATAAAAAACCAATTCATTATGGGATTGGCTTGCCAAAAAGATTATCAATACGAAAAGAGTCTTTTCCATTTGGATCTGGCTTTGAAACAGTTATTCGACCGGGGTTTAATAGC
>JAIFNJ010000159.1 GCA_020047835.1 Bacteroidota bacterium | reverse complement strand
TTTGGACTTATATGGTTTTGCAGAAATAAATAATTATTCACTTCAAGAAAACATACATTAAGTTCTCCTTTAACATTCTCAAAAATAAAATAGATTAGGCTATTATCCTCATTGATTGAATAGGTTAAAGTTTTTCGATAATTGGCTTGATAATAATCATTTAGCTGCTTAATGCTTTTGCTTTGAGTTTTCATCAGCCCGTTAATGGAGTCGGTGGTATACAAAGCAACTTTTGATTGATGTATTACTTGAGCTCTCCCCAATAAATCAGTAATGAAAATGGCAGAAATGGATTGGTTTTCATCTATTAATTTACTCAGGTTTTCCCGGTTATTTTTAAGGGAAGTCTCAATACGTAATGCCCAATTATTAACCAAATCCTGTGTATAAGAATTTAAGGAAGATACTATGGATTCTAGCTGGCTGCTATATGCGTTGTGAATTAACGTTTCGTTTTCATTGAGTTTTGAGAATTCATAAAAAGTAACAAGCCCAATTGGTAAAACAAGAATGATAATTAAAGCGATAAGAATTCTGTGAAGCGTACTTTTCATTTTAATGATTTGAGAATTACAGGTCTAAAATATAAAACATCCGGGAATTATTATCATTAAATTTCATGGAACTGATTATCTGTAACTCTATAGTTTTTTGCTCTAATCATTTTGGATAATTGACCTGATTGTTGCATGTAATAAAGAACAAATAGGGTATCCGAAACCGAATACCCTTTCCAGAGGTGATTTTTTCTATGATTATTCTGAAGTTAATAGTGGTTGAGCTGCAACCTTAAATTCTAAGATTGTATTCTTGATTTGTGCCAAATTAGGGTTGATTTGTGTTTGAATGCATTGATTTTCAGTGTAAAAACTAAATATAGCATCCGTGCATTCCATAAGTGCATTGTAATATTCGTATTTAAAAACTCTAATTTTGCTGGTATTAAAAACCAATTCCATCATTACATAGTTACCTGTATTTTTATTATCCAAATACAAAGGCATTTTATCCATTCTTTTACCATGGTTTGAATAAGCTAATACTTCATGATTAGGAATACTCACTTTTTGGTTGGATACAGTAACACCTTTCATGTTATACACACCTTCATTCAATTTTTTAAAAAAGATGGTGTCGTTTTTTGTTATAACATAGGTAGGTTGACTCTTTTGTGCATTTAATGAAATGCTTGCTGTAGCTAAGGCTAGTAAAACAATTAGTGTTTTCATAGTACTGTTATTTTTAGGTTTAAACTTTATTAATTATTTAACGAAACAAAAATAGGGGGAGAAAATATCATCGCTGTCACGAGTATATGAAACATCGTCATGAATTGTCATTTAATGTTTAAAAAGCTCACTTTAAAGGTGATTTTCTAAATTTTACTAACAGCAAGCATTTCAATCACCAGGCTAATTCATGTTGTGGTATTAAGGATAAACAATATCTTTGTTTAGTCGAGAATACATTGTAAACAGCTAATTATACAAGGATTGCATTATGAGTAGTTTTTTTGAGCGCCTTACCATCTGGCGTACCAAGCATATTTCCGAGAAACAACTCATCCTCATTCTCAGTTTATTCATTGGAATACTGAGCGGCTGGGCAGCCGTTATTCTAAAAAATGCCATCCACATTACCAACCATTTTCTGGAAAGCAAAATGGATATTGGTGTTGAGAGTTATTTGTATCTGGCATTACCTGGCATAGGAATTATTATTACGGTGGTTTGGGTAACCTATGCTGTAAAAGACAAAATAAGCCATGGAGTAAGCCGGATACTCTATTCCATTTCAAAAAAGAACGGTATTATAAAACCTCACAACACTTTTTCAAGCATTGTTGCCAGTACTTTTACCATTGGATTTGGAGGTTCGGTAGGAGCCGAAGCACCCATTACATTAACAGGGGCTGCCATTGGGTCCAATTTGGCCCGCATGTTCCGTTTGAACCACAAACAAATTATTTTACTCATTGGCTGCGGTGCTGCCGGTGCGGTGGCTGGTATTTTCAAGGCACCTATCGCCGGGGTGGTTTTCACACTCGAAGTGTTGATGCTCGATTTGACCATGGCATCGGTCATTCCCTTGCTTATTTCTGCAGCCACCTCCACCATGATTGCCTTTTTCTTTATGGGAAGGAGTGCTGCCCTTTTTACTTTTGAATTGAAAGCTCCATTTGTAATCCATAACTTACCCTGGTATTTGGTATTAGGCATTTCCGCTGGGTTATTGAGCCTTTATTTTACCCGCACTACTATGAATGTGGAAAGCTGGTTCGACTCTTTTAAAAAACGCTGGACAAAAATTCTGGTTGGGTCAGTTGGCTTAGGATTGATCATTTTCATTTTTCCTCCTCTTTTTGGTGAAGGATACCTTTCACTCCATTCCATCCTTTCAGGGAATGCAGATGCCATGCTTTACCACAGTTATTTTTACGAATGGAAAGATAATTTTTGGGTAATGGTTGTATTCTTATCCTTGCTTTTGGTATTTAAAACCTTTGCCACCTCCTTTACTACCGGTTCCGGTGGCGTAGGAGGAGTATTTGCCCCGTCACTTTTCATGGGCGGGGTTTTGGGATATTTGGTAGCCATAATACTGAACCGGTTCAGTTTTATTCAAGTAAACGAAGCCAACTTTGCGCTGGTGGGCATGGCGGCTTTTATGTCGGGGGTAATGCATGCCCCCATGACTTCCATATTTCTGATTGCTGAAATTACCGGTGGATATGGCCTATTCATTCCGCTAATTATAGCCTCAACCATATCGTACCTCACCATTATGTATTTTGAACCTCATTCCATTTATACCAAGAGGCTAGCCCGCCGTGGGGAATTAATAACCCACAATAAAGATAGGGCTGCCCTCACGTTAATGCGCCTCGACCGGGAAATTGAACGGGATTTAATTACCGTGCATCCCGATCAGACCTTGCGTGAGCTAGTTCAAATCATCAGTCAGTCGAAACGGAATATTTTTCCCGTAATCAATGAAAAAAAGGAACTGGTGGGAATCGTGCTGCTGGACGATATTCGAGATATTATGTTCAACCCTGAAGTTTACGACAGTACCTTTGTTTATGAACTGATGACAGCTCCCCCAGATGTGATCCTTTTATCCGATTCCATGGAATTGGTGATGCACAAATTTGAAGAGTCCGGCGCCTGGAATTTACCCGTAATTAAAGACGGAAAATACGAAGGGTTTATTTCAAAATCGAAAATCTATACTGCTTACCGCAAAGTGTTGGTTTACTTTTCGGAGGAATAGTTTTGACCGGTGCAAAATAAAAAAGCAGGATTTCTCCCGCCTTTTTACTAAAATCAATGTTGTTTTAATTGCTAACTATTTTAAAATCTCATACCAAATTAAGTGAGAAATTTTCTTAATGTTATACCCGAATAGCATTCTTCATCGAAATCAATGCGTTGCTCACGGTTAACCCTTTATTTTGAAAATTAGAAGGACTCACTTCAAACTTAAGCGATTCATTTACTATCACAAAATTAATCATTGAACCATTGGAAATGGCATTGTTATTTTCTGATATTATTAACGTGTTTTTACCAACCTTTTGCGCTAATAAACCCGCGTTTTTGGCAAAGTTGATTTTTTCAGAAACATAAATAATCTGGCAATTACTAACTTCTTCAACACTAGCGAATTCTTTTACTACTAGATTTTGAAACCCAAATTTTTTTCCTTCAGTTTGCATTCTAAGTTCAGCAGCCAATTCTTTGTTTTGGATAACCCCAATAATAAAATCACCTTGTTTTGATTCATCGGGCCAGCCTACGTAACGAATAAAATTGAGTGTAAATAACGATTTGTACTTTGCTATTTCATTTGCTTGACTTTTCATTGTTACAACACTTGTTAAAACCAAAAGGATTACAATTAACTTTTTCATTTATCTATAATTTAATTAAAATTTACATAGTTTTTAAACACAACCATTCAAACGGTAGAAAGAGAAATAGGTTGTTAACAATTCTATGATTGAAAATGGAAGTAAGCGTGAAATAATGCACTTGCAATTATGACCGGTATCATAATAAAACAAATCCCAATACCTAAAATAAATTCTTAATTATTGATTTACAGGGAATTAAATTTTAAAAAAATTAAACTATTCAAGTAGATTTGTAGATAATCTATCCTGTTCCAAAAAATTAAATGCAACTTTTTGTTCAATTGGTTCAAAAAAAGCGGTTACAATTTCGACTTTTCCAGAAACAACTGGGCTATCTTCAACGATAAAGAATCTCGTAAAGCCTCCGGATGCCATTGCACTCCCACGGCAAAAGGATGTGTGGTAGTATCGCTCCATTGTATGGATTCAACAACCCCATCGGGAGCATAAGCCGCTACTTTAAAACCAGGTGCTACCGAATCAATTGACTGGTGGTGCCGGCTGTTAACCAGAAATTCTGAAACATTAAATTGGACCGCTAACCATCCATCATTTGTAGCTATGGCAGAATGGGCATACTCTGTTTTTATTCGATGATTCAATTGACTCTGAGGATAAAAGGTGGGTATATCAGGAATCAATGTTCCGCCATTTCCTGCATTTAAAATTTGAAGCCCCCGGCAAATACCAAAAATAGGTGTTTTATTTTCCATGGCAAAGGCTATCATTCTAAGTTCAATCGTATCGCGGAAGTTATCGTATGCTTCACAAATAGAATCATATTCGGGTTTGTTATAAATCAAGGGATTTACATCTTCACCCCCACCCAGGACCATGCCGTCGGCCCGGGTTAAAAAGTATTCCATCGAATCATTGGGAATTCCGTAAAATTGCCGGGTTTCAATGGTGGAATCAGCACTTTGAAGCCATTTCTGAATGTTGGAATTGTAATCCTTCGAAATTAGAATAAAGGTCTTCTGCGGCTGCTCACAGGAAACGAGAATTACCGTAATTATTAAGAGGAGGTATTTTTGCATGATTTTGTGTCTGTAAAAATTAAACTTTTATCTTTCTAAGGTTACGAAAATATAAAAATTTTTATTGGTTTGGACAAAAAATCCATTTTGGTTATTTCAAAATAATTGAAAGACAGCAATTAAATATTTATATTGCGTGCTTTCGATTACAAATAAATGAAGTTGAAAAGTAAGGATATATAATTGAATTATGAAAACACTATTTTTACAAGTATTGCTACTATCAGTTATTCTGAATTTGTCTGGTCAACCAAGTGCTCAATGGCGAGGGGAAAATCGGGACGGCATTTACAACGAAACAGGGTTATTGAAAAGTTGGCCGGCTGAGGGTCCAAAACTGCTGTGGCATTTCGACAACTTGGGCGATGGCCATGCTTCCGCCGCAGTTACCGAAAATGCCATCTACACCTCAGGAATGATCGGTGATAAAGGTTTTGTTTATGCGCTCGATTTAACCGGAAAGCTACTATGGAAAACTGAATATGGAACTGAATGGAATGAAAACTGGAATGGCACTCGTTCCACCCCTTTGGTTGACGAGAACAATATCTATATTATCAGTTCGTTTGGAAAATTAGTTTGCCTCAACAGTACCGATGGCAAAATTAGCTGGACCGTAGATGTTTTGAATGATTACGATGGGCGCAACATTCAATGGGGAATTACAGAAAACCTTTTGATTGATGGCGATAAATTATTCTGCACCCCTGGTGGCGTGGATGCTAATGTTTTGGCTTTAGATAAGTACACCGGAAAACTTATCTGGAAAAGCAAAGGCAATGGCGAAAAAAGTGCTTACGGTTCTCCAACTTTAATTCAAATTGGCAACAAAAAATTATTGGTGGCACAAACAGCATCTTCTATTTTAGGTATCGATAGTGACAATGGCAAGCTGCTATGGAAACACGACCAACCCAACCAATGGTCGGTTCACCCGAATACCCCTGTTTATAATAACGGCTTTTTATATTGCTTGAGTGGGTATGGTAAAGGTGGAGTAATGCTAAAACTGAGTAACGACGGAACCAGTGTAACTGAAGTTTGG
>JAIFNJ010000194.1 GCA_020047835.1 Bacteroidota bacterium | reverse complement strand
TGGATTATTTTCGTAGTCTAAAAGGGCTAGTTTGTTTCCCAAGGTTTCCTGGCTTATTTGAGACCAGCTTGAGATATAATCCCTTTTTCGGAGTATTTCCAATAAAGAGATTGCAAATTCGGTATTACCTAATTCGGTGTAATAGCGCACTCCAAAATCAATAAACAGATTATTCGTATGGGTGCTTACAAATATATCAAGTGGTTGATGTTCAATGCTGTAATTATTTTTACAAGAATCGGTATAAAAGTTGGTCAATTGGATGTAATTCTCAACTGCATCGCTATACTCTTTTTCATTGAGTAACTCTTCAATGCGTTTTAATTGCTTCTGATAGTGAACCATAGCACTTATTTGACCGGTCAATTCAGAATATTCATGTAAATCAATAAGGCATTCTTTATGGGAATTATTAATCTCGGACGCCTTTTTCAATGCTTGGTCAGCTAAAATAAATTCCCGCCTATCAATAAATTTTTTTGCTACTGATATTTGAACAGTATATTCCTGCATCCATTGATTGCATTTACCTAAGTTCAATTGTTCTGCTAAGGACTCTAAAGCAGCAGATACTTCCTTGTTGTTTGAAAGGTTGTATTCAATCGTCAAATTATAAGCCTGTGCATATCGCTTCTGAGCTTCAGGTAAATTCAATGCTTCAATAAATGATTCGCATTGGTTACAAAGCATTAAAACCATATTTTGAACGGTTACTTTTATTTTGTCGGGTAATTCAGTATTGGTAACTAATACAATTTCACTTTCAAGGGCTACTGATTCTTGATAAAAAGCCAACGCTTCGCGCATTTGGTTTCGATGGTAAGCTTGATCTCCAGCTACTATAAGTTCGTTATATTTTAGCTGTTTAGCTGCTTGAAATAAGGTGTCGGCGATTGGATTTTCCGGAATGTTATTCTTTAAAGCAAGCAATCGGGCATCATTGAGTAAAATCAAGGCCGAATCAGCTAATTTATCATCAATGGCTTGTTTTGATTTATCTAAAAATTGATTGTAGTGGGCTTGAAAAGCCTGCGCCAAAAGTTTATTCAAATCATCTGTACATGAAATTACGGAGTACCTATGACATAAATCTGAAGCTTGCGCTAGTGCATTAAGCGAAGAGTCTATTTGATTGGTTTCTAAAAAATTCTTGCCTTTTAAAATCCAAGCATCATAAAGTAATTTAAGCAGGCTATTCTCTCTATTGGCATCCGGCAGATACCGGGAATTATTTGCTCTGAAACGAGCAATAGAATCTAAACTTTTATGGGCAGCCATGAGCTCATCTATTGCAATTAAACTACCAATTTTATCAGCCATTTCAGTATAATATGCTTGAAAAAGGGATGTTTGAATTTCTTCAAATTCAGCAAAAACTTTAATTCCCGGAATATCTTTGGCGTATTGCTTGCACTTGTCAAAAAGTGCAACCGCAGGATTGAATTTTTTTATTTCAATAAAAGATTTTACCGAATCGATATAAGCATAAATTACTGATTCTGAAAGTTTCACAGCTTTATAACGGGTATCGGTATCAGGTTTTAAAGTAATTAATACTTTTTTGCAGGTATCAATAGCTGATGAATAGTTTTTAGATATAAAATTGAATTGAGCCAACTCAACATAGGGTGGGGCATAGGTTTTCTTGCTTTGAATGGATTTATTGAAATAGTCATTGGCAAGAGGCTGATTATTCCAGCGCTGCCAGTCTAACCCTTTGCGATAATAGGTTATATGCATGTTGTCGCGGGCAAATTCCAATTCTTTTTTAACGGTCTTGTTTTGTTCTTCAGCCCTTCCCAGATGAGACATTAATTTAATTGGATCATTGGTATCTAAATCCAGTTTACTAGAAAAACGCAGTGATTTTATTTGGCTAAATACCTTCAAATTATCCAAGGTTTTCTGATAATTGGCCTCTAATAATTCCAACGAATCTACTTTGATTAGAATCAACTCCTGTTCCAAAAGATTAAGTCGGGCATCGGCATTATAATATCCATCCACCGTGCTGATAAATTCATCCAGCTCTTTTACATCGGTGGCATCAAATCCAAAAGCCAGTTCCGATAAATATAATTTATAGTCGGATTCTTGATAGGTATCCGGTATCGTATTTTTGAGTAAATAAGCCCCATTTTTAAACGAGGCATTTTCAATTTTTTTGGATTCAAGTTGAGTTCCGTCTTTATCTTCCCAAACATATTTATAGGTAACTAAGCTGGGTTTTAAATAATTGGTTATTTGAAAATTAAGATAGTTAATATCCTCGGTGTTTACTAAATTACCAACCGAAATCATCAGTTGAAGGTTATTATTCGATTTAATAATTTTTTGGTATTCTTTTACTTTGAATTCTAACGTCGTTTGTTCTTTTGTTAACGATTTTGCTTTGGCAACCAACATTAGAATTTGATTGTTATTATTATCGCTTGGCTTTGGGGAGTATTTAACTTCAATGGTTTTATCAATTGCTTTGTCAAGCAAATTGCTGGATTGAGGTTGAGCCCAAAATGATGTGGTAATTAAGACAGCAAAAATGGATAGTTTTAGCATTATAATTCATTTAGTTTTTGCTAAGATAAGCGTTTTACCTGTTGTCATTTGAGGGTTACAGAATAAGTAATTAACGAAGTTTTTAACAATTTTGAGTTGAATGGATTCCTGTTTTACTAATATGCAGAAAGGTTTTGATTTTTACCAACTGTTCAGTCATTTCATCTTCTAACATCAGACTTCCACCTTCCACCTTCTGTCTGCTATTATTTTAAAGGTAACTAATGTAATCTGCTTAATAACACGCACCTGGTTGTATGAATATTGTCTGTGCTTTGTGATATTTGATACCAACGTTAAATGCCATTTTAAAAGCGAAAACCTTATGGAAAATATAAAAATAGCAAAAGCCGGTAACTCAGGACCTAAAGTTAGATCGGACTGTTTTGTTCAATTAGAGATTCTTCAGAGTGGAGGCATTCAGTTAGAACTTAAAAGTAAGGTAGCAAGCCTTTACGGTGAATCAATAAAAACATTGGTAAATGAGGTTTTGGTTCATTTTGGAATTAAAAATGCCAGGTTGGAATTGGTTGATAAAGGAGCTTTGCCTTGGGTAATCTCAGCCCGGTTAGAAGCAGCAATTAAGCAATTGATAGCTACCGAGAAAGAGTTTTTACCGGATTTTATTACTGAGAATCAATACCCAACTCAGAAGGAACGGTTTCGTTTTTCGAGGTTGTATTTACCAGGGAACACACCAAGCATGTTTCTGAATGCCGGGTTGCACGAGCCCGATGCGATTATTCTTGATTTAGAAGATGCCGTAGCACCATCAAAAAAAGATGAAGCCCGAATATTGGTTCGAAATGCCTTACGCGCTTGCAATTTCTATAATGTGGAACGAATGGTCCGTATCAATCAGGGGCCGCGTGGTATTGATGATCTGAAAGCCATAATTCCACACAATGTGCATGTGGTATTAGTACCAAAAATTGAAGATACAGATTATATAAAACAAGTGATTGAAACCATTGACGAAGTTTCAAAGAAGTATAAACTTAAACAAGAAGTGTATCTAATGCCAATTGTTGAAAGTGCTTTGGGAATAGAAATGGCTTTTGAAATAGCTAAATCATCTCCACAAATTGTAGCATTAGCCATTGGTTTAGAAGATTACACGGCCGATTTAGGCGTTCGCCGTACCTTAGCTGGAACTGAATCATTGTATGCCCGTTCTCGATTGGTAAATGCCTGTCATGCAGCAAAAATACAACCTATCGACTCCGTTTTTTCTGATGTGGGTGATATGGAAGGCTTGATGCAAAATGTAAAAAATAGTAAATCATTAGGTTTCGAAGGAATGGGATGCATTCATCCACGACAGGTGCCAATTATTAAAAGTGGTTTTGCTCCCGGGTTGGAAGAAATTGAAAAAGGTAAAAAAATTGTTTTTGCTGCTCAAAAAGCTGAAGAACAAGGATTAGGAGTAGTTTCGTTAGGAACAAAAATGATTGATCCTCCAGTAGTTAAGCGGCATTTGAAAAATATTGATTTGGCAATTAAATTGGGGCTACTTAACGAGGGTTGGCAAGCCACGATGATAGTAGAAGAATAAAAAAAAACGCTCCTTGGAGCGTTTTTTTTATTCTTAATTGGTGTATAAATACCGTTTAATACTTTTTTTCGGGGTCTTAACAAATTCTTCTTCTTGCATTACAATGCGTGAAATGGCCATATAATTTGGCATTTGTTGATTCAATTCTTTTTGGTTTTTTTCAAAATGAATTTTGACTTTTTCGCGGTCTAATCCATCTTGCTCTGCCTTTTCTAAATCAGGAACAATAAGTGCATGGAGCCTGCCTTCTTTTTCAATTACTAACGATTCCATTACATAAGGCAAACTGTTAATTCGGGCTTCAATTTCTTCAGGATATATGTTTTGACCAGATGCTCCCAGAATCATATTTTTGCTGCGTCCTTTAATTGTTATGAACCCTTGTGAATTCATAACTCCCAAATCTCCGGTTTTTAGCCAACCCTCTTCATCAAAAGTTTCAGCAGTAACCGTAGGGTTTTTATAATATCCAAGCATCACTTGAGGCCCTTTGACTAATATTTCTCCTTCAACCCTTTCCGGATCAGGTGAATCAATTTTAACGGTACATTGCCTTATTGGATAACCACAACTAAATTTTTGTAGTTTATCCCATGGGGCATAACTAATAATGGGAGCACATTCAGTCATGCCATAACCAATGGTGTAGCGGAATCCAATTTTTTTCAGAAAACTTTCCACTTCTTTATTTAAAGCAGCTCCACCAATAATTACTTCAATAAAATTACCTCCAAAAGCATCTTCTAATTGTTTTTTAACCTTTTTATGAACCACTTTTTTAAGTAAAGGGATTCCGAGCAATATATTTGGTAACCCAGAGCTAATAGCTGGTTTAACTTTGTTCCGATATACTTTTTCCATTATTAAAGGCACCAAAATAACCAAACGTGGTTTTATTTCTTTAAATGCTTGTAAAATGACCTGTGGTGATGGAATTTTTCCTAAAAAAGTAATGTGACAACCTTGAGTAAATTCAGCTAAAAACTCAAATGCTAAACCATAAGCATGAGCTAAAGGTAAAAATGAAACAACTGCATCGCCTGGTTTAAAATCAATTACATCATCACCAAATTCAATATTGGTAGCAAAATTTCCATGTGTCAGCATCACTCCTTTTGAAAGACCTGAAGTTCCTGAAGTATATGAAATGGAAGCCAACTCACTATTTGAAATAGCTACTAAATTAAAGGTGTCAGGAGTTAAATTTTGTTTTAATTTCAAGTTTTTCTCAACAACACCAGATATAGTTTTATCAGTAGCATGTAATATCGAATAGTTGTCAAGTGATATGAATGCTCGTATGTTTGGAAATTTTGAAACATCCAGTTTTTCAAAAATATAATCGCTCAGGAAAAGCAAAACGGCATCGGAGTGATTCACCGTATTTTCAATATCACTCGGAGTGAAATCCTGTAATAACGGAACGGTTACTGCCCCATAACTTACTGTACTTAAAAATGTGACAGCCCAATTGGCATTGTTGCGACCGATTTGAGCAATTTTATCTCCTTTTTGTATTCCGATTTCTTGAAAAACACAATGGAATTTTTTAATATAGTCAGCTGTCTCAGCATAAGTTAAGGTTTCTTCCTTATAATTTGTGAATGCCTTAAGTTCCCAATGCTTAACGATGCTGTTTTCAATAAACTCATTAAATGTTAGCATAAACCCTTTTTTTTATTTAAAGCAAGTTGCTTATCAAAAACCCTTCCAAAAATCAAAATTATAATTTTAGAATTAATAACCAAACTACATAATTAGTTTTAAATTAACAGTTATGTGTTAATAATGTTGGTTAGCTAGCATTGCTATGAGTGTGCTTCAGACTTGGTGTCAGAGAGTTTTTTTTTGCAGCTTTTAATCAATTGTGCAACATGTTTAACTTTGTCCGACAACTCATCTACATTAAGGGAGTTATTTTCTATCTCTTCTATAATGGATTCTATTTCAAGAATCGATTTTTCGTACGAAAACTTTGTTGCCATAAAATATTAACTTCAGTTGGACAAAAATAATAATATTGAATCAACTTTTACCAGAATGTATTTTAATAAAGTTAAGGGATGCGTCAATTACCAGATATACTCTAAAAAAGCAATAACCGTTACTTGAAATTATTAGCTATTTATTGAATTTTGTGATAAAGATTTGATTTTTGTTGATATAAATCAGTAAGAATCATGATAGAATTCATATAATAATAGTTACCTTGCATACTAATTAAAATTGAAGGATCAGATGAGTGCAATTCCCTTCAACATAAAAATTGATATAATATTCATTGCCAAGTTTGCGAGAGCAAAAGAATGGGTAATTGGTATACTTATTTATAACGCAACTTATTTAAAAGATCAATGGTTTCACATTTTAAATAATTAATAGTTTTTGACTAATAATGGTTAAGGTAAATAATCTGAAGTTTATGGCAACAAAATCAAATTTTAAAATCAGAGTAGCAGCTATGCTGGTTTTTTTAGTTTTATCAATGGGAATAAAGGCTCAAAATGTTGCAATTACCGATGATGATGGGTACTCTGCCAATTCAGCTGCAATGTTGGATATCAAGTCAACCACAAAAGGTATGCTTA
>JAIFNJ010000162.1 GCA_020047835.1 Bacteroidota bacterium | reverse complement strand
AGAATTCCAGAATAAAGGATTTATGACTGAAATTGTTGGAGGAATTATTGAGTGGGCAAAATCTCAGCCGAAAGTAAAATCGATACTTGCATCTACAAACAAAACAAATAGTGCATCGTATAAGGTACTTGAGAAAAATCGGTTTAGAAAAGTCGGAGAAAGTGAATTGCTGTTGAATTGGAAACTAAAAATGAATAATGAAATTATTATTTGACAATGGAGAACAATGAACTTTTTAATTGAGTTCAGCTCCATGAAATAAAAAATCTACTGAGAGAGTCATAAACACTAATTTAAGTATAATAATTCGGATGCAGTAGTTCGTTTTGCAAAAACCGAAGAGCAACCAAATTGATTATGAAATAAAAAATATATGAGCAAAAAACAATGGTATGAATCGTTGTTCGAGAATTACGGGCAAAAATATGACGCTGAGAATTTTACTCAAGGGACTATGGGAGAATGCGATTTTATTGAAAACGAATTAAACCATAATAATTCTTTAACAATTTTAGATGTAGGTTGCGGTACAGGCCGACATGCCATTGAACTTACAAAACACTACAATTTGAAAATAGATTTTCAACAGCAAGATGCCAGAAATTTAACTTTTAATAATCAGTTTGATACTGCCATAATGCTTTGTGAGGGTGGATTTCCATTAATGGAAACCGATGAGATGAATTTTGAAATACTGAAAAGCGTTACAAAATCATTGAAAGATAGTGGTAAGTTTATATTTACTACATTGAACGGACTATTCCCATTGTATCATTCGGTTGAAGAGTTTTGTGCTTCGGTTACTGAAGGAGGAAATGCTACGTATCGGAGCAATACTTTTAATTTAATGACATTCAGAGACCACAATATAACAGAATTTGAAGATGATTTTGGAAACAAAAAAGTACTTGAATGTAACGAAAGATATTATGCACCTTGCGAAATAACCTGGTTGCTTAAATCACTTGGATACAACAAGATTGATATTTTTGGGGCACGATTGGGACAATTTTCAAGAGACCATATATTAACAACAGAAGATTTTGAAATGCTAATTATTGCCGAAAAATGAATTGTAAGACAATAAAAACGTTCAATACAATAGATCGCCACACCAGTAAAAAGTATTTCCCTCTATCTAAAACTTTAAGTTTTTAAAAACTACCTCCGTCGTCTTCCATTCCGCTTCCAGAATCCCCATTGCCGTTCTTTTTGTTTTTGCTGTTGTAGTTGTTGAGCTTGTAACTCAGCGAAAGAATTATCATGGGTGTATTGGGCTCAAACAAGTTATGCTGGTAATAGGTATCACCAAACGTTGTATTTTCATGTTTCATGGTACTAAATACATCGCGCATCTGTAATGTTACCGAAGCTTTGCGTTTCATAAAATCCTGCTTAACTGCCAGATTGGCCATAAAAAAACCCTCTTCGGTACCCTGTAATTCCAATTCACCGCTTTGGTAACTAAAATCGAGCTGAATGCGCGTATTTGCAGTTGCTTTGAAGGTATTGTTAAAGCGGGCACTCCAGGTAAAGCTATGGTCGTCTTTTGATATTCCTTCGAATTCTGCATTAATGCGGTAATCATAAAAATCGGCCATCAAATTGGTGGTGTACCATTTTGCAGGACTGTAGTTGAACATAAATTCAGTTCCTAACGCATAATCAGTACCAATATTAGCATAAGTTTCGAGCCAAACGCCTGGAGTAAAAGGCAGTGTCAACCGTTCAATTTTATTTTGAGTAATGCGATAATATCCTTCAACCGAAAAGAAATTGCTATTCATCTTCTTTTGGTAACTCAGTTCAAACGAGTTGATGTATTCGGGTTGAAGACTCGGATTCCCTCTTCTAACATTGTTGGCATCAACATAAGTAATAAAAGGTTCTAAAAACCAACCTCTGGGTCTTTCAATACGGCGTGTATAACTCAACATGGTTTGTTGTTCAGCCGGCAAATCGTATGAAAGGTGAATGGTTGGAAATAAATCGGGACGATCGATGGTATATGTTTCTGCAGTTTTTACCGATTCAAGCAACCAATACGTATATTCGGCGCGTAACCCGGCCTGATATCCAAATTTGCCTTGTGTTCCTCCAAAAGTGGCATACGTAGCATATATCTGTTGATCGTAAACGGTTTGGTTGCTATAAAGTGGCATGTAAACATAATCCAAAACATTGGAAGCTGTATCATAGAATGACACATTGTTTTCGTCGTTACTTTTTGACAAATGTGCCTGAAATCCGGCTTCCAATTTACCACCCCACGAAAAAGGCTGCGAATAATCGACTTTTATCCGAAAGCTATTTGATGGACCGCTTTCTTCACTCATTTTACCTTCCAGGATTTGATTCAGTGAATCTACTTTATTGTTTTCTGAGGATTCGTCCATATTCCTTCCATCGACTGTAATTTGAGTTTGAAAGTAATGTTCGGTATTCTTCCCGAAAGTATGTTTGTAGTCAAGGGTTGAAGAATAGAACAACCCTCCCCTGCTAAATTTATCGAGTGAAGTATAATTTTCATCTAGGGTAGCCGGATCGGTCCACTCGGAATATTTTTTCGTTTCATCCCTTCCAAATTCGCGCCAGCCGGTATTTAAGTTTAATCCAATAATATCGTGGTCGGTAAAACTCCAGTCAATGCCTCCATTAATACTTGAAGTTTGCATTTTGCGCTTAAATTCCCCATCGGAAACTATATTAAAAATGGTATCATTGGTTTGGGTCCAGCGCTCTGATGAAACATTTCCGGGCATGGTCCTTCGGTTGTAATCACCACCCAAATAAAAATGCCATTTTTCGTATCGGGAATCAACCGTAAAATCGCCCCCGTATTTTTCATCTTTACCGATATTGGCATTAACAATACCTGTTACCCCATTCAACTTATTCTTTTTAGTTACAATATTTATGATACCTGCTGTTCCGTCGGGTTCGTATTTTGCCGATGGGTTGGTAATAATTTCAATATTTTCGATGGCACCGGCCGGGATTTGGCTCAAGGCATCACTGGGATCCAAAACCGTGGGACGGCCATCAATCAGCACCGTAAATGAAGTGCTTCCGCGAAGAGAAACATTGCCTTCAATATCAACTTTTACACTGGGAACGTTTTCCAAAATATCCACAGCGGTGCCCGACTTGGCAGTAAGCATCTGGCTTACATTCACCACTTTTTTGTCAATTTTATACTGAACTGAGGATTGATCGGCTGTCACATTTACCGCTTCTAACTCTTTTGAGTTAGATTCTATGGTAATCTTTCCCAAATCAACTTCTTTGGTATCTGCTAAAATGATAATATTTTCAATCTTTTTGGTTTTGTAACCCATAAAAGTAATGGTAAGGTAATAAGTTCCGGGTGACGTACCTTTTAAGCGAAAAAAACCTTCAATGTCGGAAATTCCGCCTGTGATTAATTTTTGAGTAGCATTATCATAAAGAGCAATGGTGGCATATTCCACGGCATGACCTGTTCCATTTTCGATTACCATTCCTACGATATCCCCTTTTTTCACCGTTGCTGTTTCTGTTTCTGCTGCCCAAAGGTTGGTGCTTAGTAATACAAGGGCAATGATTAGTTTGTTCATAATTTAGTTACTTGTTTGTTTTGCATACGTTGTTCTGACGCTGCAATTTGTAATTAATTGCACTCTGTGTAAAAAAAATACAAAGCGGGTTGTCGTGTCAAAAACTGTGCCTTTTCCGAAAAAGGTATTTTTTATAACTTTTTTTTAGGCTTCTTTTGATTCCGAAAGTGCCGGTATTGAAATAAAAAAAGTACTTCCTTTTCCCGGCTCACTTTCCAACCATATTTTACCGCCATTAAGTTCCGTGAATTCTTTACACAATATCAATCCCAATCCAGTTCCTTTTTCCTTTGAGGCTCCTATATTTTTTGATTGGCTGGCCAAATCGAACAAAATTTTTTGGTCATCTTCTGATATTCCAATCCCTGTATCTGTAATTGAAACTATCCAATAATTTGAATCAAAATTAACCCTTATGGTAACGGAACCACTTTCCGGTGTAAACTTTAATGCATTGGTCAATAGGTTTCGAATTACGGTATTGGTCAAATCCGGATCGGCATGAACGATACATTCCGTGCAGGATTCATATTTAATTGAAATATTTTTTTGTGAGGCATAACCGGCCAGTAAATCGGTGTTATCGTGCATTACTTCCAGTAAATTAACCGCCTGACGGGATACCGATATTTTGCCCAATTGTAAGGTGGCCCATTGAAGTAAATTTTCGAGCAATATGTAGGCTTTTTCAGCTGAGTTGTGCAAATGTAAAAGATAAGTTTTCAACTTTTCTCTTTCCATTGTTTCATAATCTGATTGTAATACTTCACTGAGTTTATAAACTCCACCCAGTGGATTTTTCAGATCATGGGCAATAATTGCAAAAAACCGGTCTTTGGTTTTATTGAGCGCTTCAATACGGTCGCGCTGGGTTTGAATTTCCTCCTTTTGTGCAGTAATTTCTTCTTTTTGTTCCTGTAGTTTTAAATTATCCTTACTCTTTAATATGTAATTGCGATAGGTAATTCCTACAATAAGCAATAAGGCAAACCCCGCTATAAGTGCCGCATTGCTAGTTTGTTTTTGTTTGTTTAGTTCCAGTTGGCTTTCTAATTCTTTATTCGACTGAACAATTTTTTCCAATTCCCGCTCTTTTTCAAATTTCAATTCCGACTCAATTCGAGTAATGGATTGAATGATTTCTGAATTTTTAGCGCTATCAGCCATCTGTTTATAAAGCAATTGAATGGTAAAAGCATTTTTATAATCGCCAACTTGGGCATACGCTTGGTACAAGTGCTCGGCAGCCCATTCAATTTCATAAATTATTCCAATTTCCTGAGCTAGTTCCAAGCCCCTTTTCAAGAAATCAATGGCCTCTGTATAGCTATTTTTGTGAAAATAATATTCACCCAAATAGGTATATGAATTTGCCATCATTTGTTTGTGGTTCAGTGGAGTACTAATGGCTAAGCTTTTATTGTAATAAAAGAAAGCAGAATCGGGAAATTTTAAGTCATAATACAAGTTTCCAATATTGTTATAGTAAAGATCCAACGATTCACTGTGCTTATTTTTTAATGAAATAGTCACCGCCTCTTGATAATTAGCCATAGCCTTATCGTATTCCTTCAAATCGCGGTAAGCCACGGCCATATTGTTGTAACTGCTTGCTATTTTAATTGGGTCACCAATTTGCTTTCGCATGGCTAACACCTGCTTATCCATTTCCAATGCTTTATCGTAATACCCCTGATTTCGGTAAATAATAGCAATGTTATTTAATGCTGTAGCCTCACCCACACTATCGTTAATCTTTTTAAATAGCTGATGACTTAATAAAAAATAGTCCAATGATTTGGCATAATTAACTTTATAATAGTACACCAATCCAATTATTCGAAGGAGCTCTGCTTTCGGCTTTTGATAATTGTAAGTGGTTGCCTTTTCCAACGCTTTAGTTGACCATTCGAGTGCTAAATCAGGATTTTGATTGCAACTATCTAACGCACGCGTAATCTGATTTTGTAGATAGATTTCCATTGTATCCGACTTCGACTCAACCAATGCATTGGATTCTTTTGCAACCATAAGAAGTAACATAAAAATAATAAAAGAGCAAAAACGGTAAGCCGATTTTTTTACTATGAATAACCTGAATGTGCTAGATATCATTGAATCATTTTTTAAACGTTGATACTGTTTAAATTTAAATCGCTAAATAACAATGCATTACAATTATTTTAAAACTATTCAGCCTAATGCTAAAAAATTCTTCAACAAAATGACTGAGAATTATTCTTAATTTAACTAAAAAAGGGCAAATAAGTTTAGAATTATAATTGATTTTTTTAATCGTTACTAAAAACCCAGTTCTTTTTAGTTTTGCACAAATAGGGTTAATTAACTACATTTGGTACTTATCATTAAAAAATAGGATCATGAAAAAATCGACAAAGAGAATAACCATTTTAGCAAGTATAGTTGGTGTTTTGCTGATTGCTTATTTTGCCTTACCACAATATGCACGCCGTGCGCTAGTTTATCAAAAAGCTGGAATTGATGATTATACCATTTTTTCCAATCGCGAAGTAAATACGGCTAACCCACAGGAATGGGAAACCAACAACAAGCTGCAAGGTTATCAGTTGGATGATTCTACCCTAAACGCATTCAAGGAGCTTCAAACCATTGCCTTTCTGATTATTAAAGATAAAAAAGTAATCTTTGAACAATATTGGGATGGATATGGAACTGAGTCGCGCACCAATTCATTCTCTATGGCTAAAAGTATCATTGGTCTTTTAATTGGTGCTGCCATCGATGATGAATACATTAAAAGCATTGATCAACCGGTTTCCGATTTTATTGAGGAATACCGAACTCCAGACAATAGTAAACTAACCATCAGGGAATTATTAACCATGAGTTCCGGATTAAATTGGGATGAAAGTTACGGTTCGCTATTCAGTAAAACTACAGAGGCTTATTATGGAAAAGATATCAATAACCTTATTTATTCGTTGAAGGTGAAGGAAAAGCCCGGAGTAAAGTTCAACTAT
>JAIFNJ010000134.1 GCA_020047835.1 Bacteroidota bacterium | reverse complement strand
GACAATTTGCAAAAAGCCGCGATACCAATTATGAAGACATGAATCTTATTGTAGCTCACTTAGGTGGTGGAATTTCAGTGGGAGCACATTACCACGGTAAAGTAATTGATGTTAACAATGCACTGGATGGTGATGGTTCCTTTTCGCCAGAGCGTTCAGGAAGTTTACCTGCCGGACAATTGGTAAGATTGTGTTATAGCGGTAAATACTCCTACAATGATGTTAAAAAAATGCTAACCGGGAAAGGCGGACTAATGGCCTATTTTGGCACAAATTCATCGTATGAGATTGAACTTAAAGCCAAAAGTGGCGATGAAAAAGCGATTTTAATTCAGGATGCCATGGCTTACCAAATTGGAAAAGCTATTGGTGAAATGGCCACTGTACTTTATGGCGAAGTTCATGGAATACTAATTACCGGAGGGGTTGCAAATAATAAGGAAATTGTAAGTTACATCCGCAATATGGTTAGTTTTATTGCCCCGGTTTTTGTATTTCCGGGTGAAGATGAGATGCATTCCCTTGCCATGAATGGATTATTGGTAATGCGCGGCGAAGTAGAACTTAAAGAGTACAATTAATTTAGATACGATTAAGATATTTAAAAGGGGGATTCAAAAGACTTCCTTTTTTTATGGTGTTGATTTTGAGACAGGCAATATTTTACCATTAAACAGTTTGTGTCCTTCGTTTGCAAATTGCCAAATATATTCGGCCATTTCAATGGCTGTTGTTTGGGCCTGATAACCAGGAAAAGCCTCAGCAAGCATTTCCGTTGCTACTGCTCCAAGAGCTAGGCAATTAAACTTAATTTTTGTTTCTTTGAATTCTTCGGCCAAACATTCAGTAAGTCCTGCAATGGCTGCTTTACTGGAAGCATAACTAGCCAATCCCTGGAATTTAACACTCCCTTGAACTCCACCCATACTGCTTATATTCACCACATGAGCCAAATTCGATTTATAAAGAAGAGGTAAACATTGTTTGATTAATTCCATTGGTCCCAATACATTCACTTTGTAAATTTGCTCATTTTCAGAAGCTGAAATGTCCGCAAATGGTTTTGCAATCAAATATCCGGCATTATTTATCAAAATATCTAAGGAATCTACTTCATTATTGATTGACTTCATTAACTCCTGATAATTAACAATTTGTGCTAAATCAAAACATAAAGGAAAAATCTGGCAATTTGGATTGGCTGAGGTGCATTCATGGGCAAGTTGATGTATCTTTTTTTCATTTCTGGAAATAGCAAATACCATATTATTAGAATCTTTGGTAGCTAATTTTACCAATTCATAGCCAATACCCCTGCTGGTTCCAGTAATTAAAATGTTCATGACCTAACGTATTTAAAACTTGTATGTTTTTAGATTGGCTAATTTACATTATTTTTACTCACGGAATTTTGAAATTACGATATTGATTGAAACAATCACCTTGAAATCAAAAATTGAATGCAGAAAGGAAATAGGCACCCAATAAAAGATACTAAATGAAATGGTATAGATTACTCGGAATATTTTTGTTTTTGCCTTTTTTAGGATTGTCGCAAGGAGCCATTAAAAAACAACACAAATTGAGCGACAAGGTATTTTTTGGTGGTGGTTTAGGACTACAATTTGGCACCGTTACAGCCGTTGATATATCCCCTATGATTGGTTACAAACCTTATAGCAATTGGTTTATTGGTATAAAAGGAAATTACCAGTATTACAAAAATAGTACCTATCACCAGTCAACTCAAATTTATGGAGGCAGCGTTTTTTCCACCTATGTTTTATTTGAAAATGTTGCCATTTATGCCGAGTACGAAGCCTTGAATATGGAAACGGCATATTTTGATCCTTACCAAATTCAATCAAAAAACCAACGTTTTTGGGTTCAAAGTCCATTAGTAGGAGGTGGATTTGCACAACCGCTGGGAGATAGATCGAAACTACTGATCCTGATGCTTTGGAATTTAAACGATTCGTACTATTCTCCCTATTCCAATCCTATAATCCGGCTAACCTATTTTTATTAGATTTTTAAAAGGAGATTTAAGCTGTGAATAATTAGATTTGAGATATGAAACAAATTATTTTTCTTGATACTCGTTACTTAATACATGGGAGTTTAAGCATTCTTAACAAAACATTAACAGCTGCTCAGTTGTAAATAACAATCAGAAACAAAATTCTTATTTAGAAATATTTTGAATAACGATTTTTTGAATGTTACTTTGCGCAGATTTTTAATTTGAAAAATGGTTTTTTAAATAGTATAAATTAACTATAAATAGTACGATGAACATTGCAAAAGAAAAAATGGTTTCCGTTATCTACGAATTGAAGTATGACGATTCCGAGGCACAATTAATTGAAAAAGTTGAACAAGACAATCCACTTACTTTTCTGTTTGGAAAAGGAAAAATGTTGGAGCACTTTGAAAATAAATTAGAGGGATTATCAACCGGTGATACCTTTGATTTCAAATTATCGGCAGAACAAGCTTATGGCTCTGTAACCGAACAGGCAATTGTAGATGTTCCAATGGAAGCTTTTGAAGTGGATGGAAAAGTTGACGAAGCACTGATAACTTTGGGAAATACAATTCCTATGATGGACAGCTATGGAAATAGACTGCACGGTATCGTGATTGAAGTTTCTAAGGAATCGGTTAAAATGGATTTCAATCATCCGTTAGCCGGTGAAGCGCTACATTTTACAGGTAAAGTACTGGAAATACGTGATGCCAAACCTGAAGAATTAGAGGAAAGTTGTGGAACTGGCAGCTGCGGAACAGGAAACGATGGCTGCGGAAGCGGTGGTTGTTGCGGTGGATGCTAACAATATTAAATAAAAAAAACCCGGGTTTACCGGGTTTTTTTTATTTAATAACTTTCACATTTATAGCTGTCGGGCCTTTCTCACCATCTTTTACTTCAAATTCCACCTTATTCCCCGGTTGAAGCGATTGTTTGCTAATCAACCCTGAACGATGTACAAAAATATCTTTTTGTTGCTCATCAACTAAAAATCCAAAGCCTTTGGTATCGTTGTACCATTTTACAGTACCTGTTTGCATAATTCCTCGGATTAAAAGTTAAGTATTTACTCTTTTGGGCGGGCTTGGTTAACTACTAACTTCCGACCCATAAATTCAGTGCTATTTAACCCATCAATAGCTGCCTGACCTTCACCGTCGCTTGGCATTTCAACAAAAGCAAACCCTTTGCTACGACCTGTGGCTTTGTCTTGAACGATTTTTACAGAATCAACTGTTCCAAAATCACCAAATAAATCTTTAAGATTGTTTTCCTGAACCTTGTAATTTAGGTTTCCTACGTAAATGTTCATAATGCTAAATAATAATGTTAGTAACTAAATAATGTCTTTTATTCCTAAAAAGATATTATTTCTAACAAAATTAAAATAATAATTGGTTCTATGCGTTTTTAGCGGCATATTTTTACTTTCAATCAGAATCATTTATCATAAACGATTGAAATATTTTAAGAATGAAAGTAAAAAGACTGCAATAGCAAGGACTTTACCAAGATTAATACAGAAAACATCCTTAAGACTTTGGCTATCTTAAGACATTAAAACAAAAAATTCCCCTTGAAAAAACCAAGGGGAATCCTAATTAGTTTAATCCTCGACGTTCAAGAAGCGGTTCAATTTTAGGTTCTGAGCCTCTGAATTTTTTATATAAAACCATGGCATCACCGGTAGCTCCAAGTTCAAGTATATTGGTTCTAAATGCACTGGCAGTGGTTCTGTCAAACAAACCCTGTTCTTTAAATGCTTCAAATGCATCGGCATCTAGAACCTCGGCCCATAAATAACTGTAATATCCTGAAGCATACCCATCGCTTGAAAAAATATGCAAAAAATAAGTACTGCGGTATCTTGGTACAATTTCATTTATAAGCTTCATTTTCAACGTTGATTCATTTTCAAAAGCATTTACATCCCATTGCTTTTCTTCAATAATGGTATGCCAATCCATATCGAGAATTGAAGCGGCAATGTATTCTGTGGTTGCAAATCCCTGATTGAATTTTTCTGCCTTTTGAATTTTTTCAATTAACTCAGCTGGCATCGGTTCATTGGTTTGATAATGAAGGGCATATTGGTTAAGTACTTCCGGAGCAAACGCCCAGTTTTCCATAATTTGCGATGGTAATTCCACAAAGTCACGGGGTGTATTTAGACTGGCATAGTGCTTGTTCGAAAAAAGACCATCCAAGGCATGACCAAATTCATGAAACAACGTTTCCGTTTCGTCTGCTGAAAGCAAAGCCGGTGAATCGCCAACCGGAGCTGAGAAATTGCAAACAATGGACATTATAGGAGGCACTCGTTTTCCATCTTTATATTTTTGCGATACAAAGCTGGTACACCATGCTCCTGCCCTTTTTGATTCTCGTGGATAATAATCGAGGTATAACACGCCCAAATGTTCACCGGTTTCTTCTTTTACTTGATAAACTTCTACATCTGGGAAATAAAGCGGCATATTTTCCAAACGGGTAAAAGTAATACCATACAATTTATTGGCTACCCAAAACATACCGTTGCGCACGTTTTCAAGTTTCATGTATGGTCGAATCTGGTTTTCGTTCAAGGCATATTTTTGTTCTTTAACTTTGGCTGCATAAAAATCATAATCCCAAGGTTCTAATTTGAAGGTTCTGCCTTCAGCATCAATCATCTGCTGCATATCTGCAACCTCCTTTTTAGCAACGGCAAGTGCCTTTGGCATCAATTCATTTAAAAGTGCATAAACTTTATCGGGAGTTTTAGCCATATTTTTATCGAGAATAAATCCGGCAAAACTATCAAAGCCTAGCATTTTTGATTTTTCGAGACGTAGGTTTACAATTTTTGAAACATATACTTTATTATCCAATGAATCATTGTTATTGCCCTTCATGATATATGCATGGAACATTTTTTCTCTAAGAATTCTGTTTTCCGCATTTTCAAGAAAGGGAATCAAGCTGGGTTTTTGGATGGTGAATATCCACTTTCCTTCCATATTTTTTTCTTTTGCTAAGGCTGATGCTGCAGCGATGGAACCTTCAGACAAACCTACAAGATCAACAGAATCATCTATTACCAATTGAAACCGGTTGTTTTCTTGCAACACATTATCGCTGAATTTTAAGTACAACACCGATAATTCTTTATTTATCTCCCGAAAACGTTCTTTGGAACTTTCATCGAGGTTTGCACCACCACGTACAAATCCTTTATAAATCTTATCCAAAAGGGTTAGTTGTTCGGTTGATAATTGTAAACTGTCCTTTTTAAAATAAATGCTCTTAACTTTTTCAAATAATTTAATATTCAAACTAATATCATCACCATGTCCTGATATTATTGGAGCCAACTCAACGGATAATTTTTGCAATTCATCGTTTGTTGCAGCCTCAGTTACATTATAAAAAATATTACCTATTTTATCTAACAGTTCGTTGCTATTCTCCAATGCTTCAATAGTATTCTCAAAAGTGGGTTCATCACTATTGTTAACAATGGCTGCAATTAGTTCCTTTTGTTGTTTCATTCCCTCCTGAAATGCCGGCATGTAATGTTCTGGCTTAATCTGTTCAAAAGGTGGTGCTTGAAATGGTGCTGTAAATTCAGCCAACAGAGGATTTTCCATGGTTTGATTGTCTTTTGGGTTCGATGTGCAAGATGTTAATACCAATCCTGCAATTACAAAAATAATGGATGTTGATTTCACAAAATTTATTTTTAGTTAAACATTCAATTTTTTACGATTCACAAATACAATTAGTTATTTATGATTTTAATGCCGAAAGTAGAACTAATAATTATTTTATCCATAGAAAAGCTGCTGCTGTGCAGCTATAATTGTTAGTATTTATATTTTTGAATTTGGAAGTATACTTAGAAATTGAGTTAAGAGATGTGAGATAATAGCAACTTTTTAACAGCCTAGTGGAAGTTGGGAATAATGAGGATTAGTTAATCTCTCACGATTTTTATGGCTTGGTAGGAATTTGAAAATCTTACGTAT
>JAIFNJ010000245.1 GCA_020047835.1 Bacteroidota bacterium | reverse complement strand
ATCGGTAAATGTGATACTACCCATGGAGAAATAGCGTAAACTGACCCCGATTGTCTGATTTTTGTCTATTTTAAAGTATCCTGTAAGGTATGCCAAGTTGATATCATCAACCAATTGTTTTAACCAAGGGGTGTAACTTATAGTTGCTCCCATAGATTGGCTAATAAATGCCAGTTTGGAGGAATTCCAGTGTTGGGAATACCCATCGGGCGATAGAGCTGCACCGGCATCGCCCATTGCGCCGGAACGGGAATCAGGGGCAATCATCAAAAAGGGTACTGAAGTGGTTATGGCATTAAGCTCCTGACCAAGTATTGGATCGGTTTGAATAGTTTGGCCGAAAGTATTATTGGTAAAAAACATAAATGCAACTACTAAAAATCCTAAAACTATTTTTCTCATATATTTTTTTTAAAAATGCAAATTTAGAAATACAAACTGTTTTTATTCTATTTTATTATCTAAAAATCATCAATTTTGATGATTTAGATGTTTTTATACCATCAATCGTATTAATTGTTGCTTTGTAAATATATATTCCATTGGCCAATTTTGATCCATTATTGGTTGTTCCATACCAGGTAATGGGTTCAATTTGAAACCCTTGATTGGAATTCTTCTGAATAATCTGGGCTGCTTTATTACCCATTAAATCAAAAATATCAATAGTTACTTCAAGTGCAGGATAGGCCTGATTGTGGTTGAAAATAAACTGAGTTGATTCTTTAAAAGGATTTGGGTAATTGGCCAAGTCTTCTATAACAGCCTCTTCATTGTTAGTTACATAAAACTCAATGGAGGCATCCGAACTGTTATTCATGATATCCCAAGCTTTTAAATAAAGGGTATGATAGCCTTCGGATAAATCTTTTAGCGGATAAATAACTTCCCCACAATTGTATTTATCCATTTCGC
Source organism: Bacteroidota bacterium (assembly GCA_020047835.1). Taxonomy (GTDB): domain Bacteria; phylum Bacteroidota; class Bacteroidia; order Bacteroidales; family SZUA-534; genus GWE2-40-63. The sequence goes on along the minus strand of JAIFNJ010000245.1, from coordinate 10,575 downwards.
CTTGATAATAATTATTTAAAACCAAGGTATTGTCTTGATTTTCATCAATTAATGCAGTTATATTATGCCCAAAACCATTTCCTGTGGTATTAATACCCGTTTCATCGGAAAGTTTGGCTAATAGAATAGGGTTTTGATCGGTAATTCCTCCGTTAACAAATAACGTATCGTTTAAAAACAATTGTATGATTGGCTCATTTAGGTCAATGACTTCGGTTTTAGCATTGCCACCAATAATTAATTGGTCGGAATAGCCCATAGCATCTATAGAGTCAAGTTTTGCATACAAGCTTATTTTCCCTTTACCGTACTTATAATTTATGTCCTTCGGAACAATAAAATCAAACTCAAAAAAGCCTGCTGTAATACTTGCCTGTCCTTTGTACAGAAGTTTATCCTGAAGCGAAAACATTAATCTTGGATTGTCTTGACCATAAGTAAATAGCGTATCGGGTTTATCAAAAACACTAATCGATAGGATTCCATCTTTATCTATATAATTGTCATTTTTATCAATAAGATATCCAGTTACTTTGGCTTTTGACAGTGCATTCAACGTATCAATAGTTACATTTATATCACCTTCAATCTGAACTGATGGCGTATTTTTTTTAATTTCTGTTGTGGTAGAATCCTTTATTGAACTTACATAATTTTTGTTTTCTGGAATTGCCAGTTTAAGTGCGGGATCACCCAATAAAGTAAAATTGCGTTTATTGGTATCACCGGGCGTGTTAACTTTTGCAATCCGGATTACATCGCCTAGTCGCAACTCGGTATTGAAAACCGTATTAAAAAAATTGGTATTTAATATATCATTACTTCCTGAGTAAACAAGTCGGGTTGTGGTAAGTGCTGCAATTCCGCCACCATTTGGATTCAGCAACATCCACTCGCCCAAAGAGGTCCGTGAGTAATCATCAAAACGGCCAACTTCGCAACTTGCCGTTACAAATATTGAAAGTTTGTTTTTATTTGTCCAACTTCTAACATCCGATGTTGATAAAACCTCTTCATGAGTTAAAATTCTTGGGTTTCCATGACCCACATAATCTATAATCAAAGCACCCTGTATTACCATATCATTGATAGCTTTGGTAACATCTGGAAATCGCTGGCCAGATGGGGTTGATATCTGAGGATAAGCATCCAAGTATATTTTGCCTATGTTATATTCCGGGTTTTTTGTATTAATTGATTTACTTATTATATCCGGTTGCACCATGTGAGTTCCACCATCTCCGTCATCGCCAATAAAACAGATTCTGGTTTGCCAATCGCCCATTGATTCAGGAGACAGGTATGCATATATTTTATCCAGCATAAGCTGTGCTTCTTCTTCTGTTTGAACGGGGAACCGTCCAATTCCCAAATCCAACTTTCCAAGATGCTCACCTTCTGACTCATCAAGTAATCCATAAAAATCATCACTTACATAACTTGTGGTTTCACTTAAGGAATTGATGCTTTGGTAGGTGAGTAAATAATTACTATTGGAATTGCTTACTGTTTTATTATCGTAAGAGCCATCACCAAAAAGCAATAAATACTTCGGTAAATCGGTTTCCGTTGATGCCTTGTCATATAGCATCCGCATGAAGTTTCTTAATGCGGCCACATCAGGAGTTCCTGAAGAAAACTCATTATATACTTTGTCGGGTGTCGTAACAAAAACACGCAAGCTATCTTTGGTTCGGTGCATTTGCGCCAATTCTTCAGCATAGTTAACAAATTTTGGATTCGTTAGAATAACCATATCTTGAGCACTTAATTCATGTAGGTTTTGATTTTCAATAAAACCTAAATCGGATCCTTCTATTATGGGATTATATACATCCGTTGCCTTAAATGCAGCATATTCAGTTAAGCTACTGGTATTGGCTAAAAAGCGTGTGTTTTGATTTACTTTAGTTGTATTCATCTGCATTGGAGATACGGGATTGGTAACATCCCAAATTGTTATATCAGTTTCAGCATATTCTACCAAAAATTCAGTAATATTGCCTTGCCCAACCGATTTAACATCACGAAAAAGTAGGGGTGAACCAGAAAATTTCAATTTCTCACGGGCATTCAAACAGATAAAATTTATATAGCCTTCAGATACCGAGTTGCCACCTCCAAAATCATATTTTAATTTGATTGAATTTTGTGGAGCTGTCAATTCCATTTTTCGGCTGTAATTGTAACCATAGATATATTCTGAATACGTATTAGCAATTTCAATTCTGCTTAACAAATTGTCTTGTGAATAAATATTAAAATAACTAATTGGAGAACTTGGTTCCCTTCTGCCAGCCACATCAGTATATATTTTAACAGATTCGGATTGTATAATTTGTGGAAAATCAAATAGAAAGGTTAATGATTCGCCGGGTCGGAATTTTTCGCCATACCAAGTTCTGCCGGATCGAATTAAGTTGAATGCTTCTTTTTCGTGATATCGGTAACTATCAAATGAAGTTGATGTTTTTGTGGGGTCACTAGTAATTAGTTCTTGATTGGGTATCCTCTTGCCACTTCCTAAATCATCAGTTATGAAAAGATACGTGTAGTTTGAATAGTTATGTAACTTGTTAATAAATAGTTGAAGATTGCTATTATAACTCCATGTAACAGGTCCTTGTGTGTAAAATAAAATATAATCACCTCCGTTAAAAGTTGCATCATTTCCTACCGACATAGAAATTGGCATTTCAACTAAATCATCATAATTAAGTTCGTAATTCATATAGGGCAACTGCTGTCCACCATGGCTATATATTCTGATATTAGCCGGATTGGAAAAACCAATATTGACTAATTGTTCATAGGTTAGTTTAAAAATACCGGTTGTATCCACTTTAATTTTATACCACTTACCGGAATTAAGCACTGATGAATTGCTGTACTTATTATTTAAGGCTTTTTTTATAGTATTTGTGTGGTATTGAATATCAATCACAAAATCAGTAATCTGTTCAATTGAACCCGTTTCGTTATTTTTTCTGAATGGAATAAATGAGTATTCAATTACCGGATGCTTTCTCTCAAATAACAAGGTTGTTTTAACCACGATTGTTTCAGAAATTTGTGAAAGTTCCAATTTTTCAGCCAATGTATCGCTGATTGGAATGTATTTAGCCGAAATAAAATTGGCGTTTACCGCCGAAATAATTCCTGGAATAGCAATTTGGCCGCTTTGTTTGGGAAAATCATTTTTGGAAATTTGGCCTGAATTCATTTGGTTTGCAATATTATTCCAATCAACACTTCCAGAAACGGACACTTGATTTTGTGTAAATGCTTGGAATGTAATAACTAGTGCTAAAATGAATAACAAAATAAACCTCATACGACAAGAGTATTTTAAAATAATTATGAAAATAACGCGTTAAACAAGTAATCAAACGCAATATATCTTATTTTTATTATCTAAAAAGGTTTTTAGCAAATCAATGATCATACCATTTATAAGAGTCTTAACTTTATTTATTTGTTTTCTCTCACTGGTGCTGTCATCAAATGCTCAGGATGTGCCCTATTCCCAGTACTATTCGAACTTAGTATATTTAAACCCGTCATTTGCAGGAACCAGAGCTGAAAGTAGGGTAAATTTGTTTTATCGAAACCAATGGCCAAAATCAAATGCTGGTTTTCAATCGTTTGGTATAGCCTATGACATGCCCATACAAAATTCAAACAGCGGAATAGGAGCCATGTTAACAAATGATCTGGCAGGTGGTTTTGTTGAGCCTTCTTTTGATCTTATTTATTCGCATCATGTAAAGTTTTTAAAGAAAATGTATCTCAGTTTTGCCTTACAGGCAGGAATTGTCCAAAAGTATGTGATGCCACTTGATTTTGGCGCTATACAAGAAACTTCAAATGGATTTAGCAAAATTTATCCGGATTTTGCCCTTGGAGTTTCTACCTTTTACAAATCGGTTTATTCCGGGTTATCAGTTGATCATTTGGCTCGTCCCTATCAAGGAACAAAAAAAACACATGAGGAAAGATTAAACCGTAAATACACTTTTTTTGTTGGGTATATTTTTCATTTAAACGAGCGATTGATAAGAGAAGAACGAATAGTTTCTCCGAATCTATTAATTCAGATACAAGGTATGCAGCAAAATATTTGTTTGGGTTCTTCGTTTCAATATGATAATTTGTTGGGCGGTTTATGGATGCGAAATAATTTTAGCTTAAATCCGGATGCTTTAATTTTTATGCTGGGATATAAAACAAAAAGCATGCGGTTTACGTATAGCTACGATATGAATTTAGGAAAAAAAACAATCGTACCATTGGGAGCTCATGAAGTTTCATTTTCTTTGTTGTTTAAAACCAAATCAAAAAAGAAATTCAATGCTATGAAATGTCCTACTTTTTTAATGTAAAAAGAACATAATTGAAGTTTTTAATTATATTTGTATTTCTAAAGCAATGCATAAAAAGTATATTATTATGAAAGTGAAAGTATTAATCACAATTTCCGGTTTTGCCATCGCACTGTTTTTTTCGGTGATTTTTATGAACAAGAAACGGGTCCAGGTTTAGTTTTTGTCGAAGGTGGTTCGTTTACCATGGGACGTGTAGAGGAAGATATTCAATTTGATTGGAACAATATACCAAGAACAGTTACCGTTTCTTCGTTTTATATGGATGAAACAGAAGTTAAGAATGTTGATTATCGTGAATATTTATATTGGATTAGTCGGGTTTTTATTGATTATCCAGAGGTTTATAAGAAAGCTTTACCCGACACCTTAGTTTGGCGTAGAAAATTGGCTTACAATGAGCCAATGGTTGAATATTATTTCCGTCACCCTGCATATGGAGAATACCCTGTTGTCGGTGTAAACTGGTTGCAAGCTAATGATTATTGTGCATGGCGTACCGATAGGGTAAATGAAATGATGCTCATCGAAAAAGGAATTTTACTTCCTGATCCAAATCAAGCCGGTGACCAAAACTTTAATACTGAAGCATATTTAGCACATCAATATGAAGGAGCCGTAGGAGTTGAAATGGAAGATTTAGATCCTAATAAAGATTTCCGAAAAGTAAGAATGGAAGATGGTATATTATTACCAAAATACCGACTCCCAACTGAAGCTGAATGGGAATATGCTTCTCTCGCTTTAGTTGGAACTTCAGTTGATGAAAGGGTTTACCAACGTAGAATTTATCCTTGGAATGGTGATGGACTCAGAAATCCAAGTGCTGCTGACCGTGGTAAAATAATGACAAATAGTGTTCGTGCAAGAGGTGATATGATGGGGGTTGCTGGTGCATTAAATGATAATGCAGACATCACAGCTCCGGTTCATTCTTATTGGCCCAATGACTTTGGACTGTATTGTATGGCTGGTAATGTGAATGAATGGGTACTTGATGTGTATCGTCCACTTACAAGCCAAAATGTGGATGAATTTAGACCATTTAGAGGGAATGTATTTGAAACTTTAGTACGCGATGAAGAAGGCAATATAGCTCAAAAAGATAGTTTAGGAAGGCTTCGTTACCGCGAAGTAACAGAAGAAGAATCTATTGATAGAAGAAATTACTTACAAGCAGATAATATCAATTATTTAGATGGTGATAAATCATCGAGTATAGTTTATGATGATGAAGATGCTTCTCTTGAGAGAGGTTCAAAAAGGATGTACAATACAGGTAAGGAAAAAACAGATCCTAGAATGACTTCCCTTGTTAGCGACCACACCAGAGTTTATAAAGGTGGATCGTGGAGAGATAGAACTTATTGGCTTGGAGCTGGAACCAGAAGATTTTTGGATGAGACATTAAGTCAGGATGATTTAGGATTTCGCTGTGCTATGATTCGCGTTGGTGGATCAAGAGGAAACTAGTTTACTTTAAAAATATATGAGGCCCCATATTTGGGGCCTTTTTAATTAATAGTGACTATACCATGAACACAACAGAATTATATAAAATATTTCTTGAGCATCCAATAATTTCTATTGATAGCAGAACCTCTGAATCAGGAGCTCTTTTTTTTGCATTAAAAGGAGACAATTTTGATGGAAATCAATATGCTGATGCAGCACTTCAAAAATGTTCTTATGCCATTGTTGACGATCCCAAAGTAGTTAAAAGTGATAAGTACATTTTAGTTGGAAACGTATTAGAGAAACTTCAGCGATTAGCAGCCTACCATAGAAAACGATTAGGAATTCCAATAATTGCTATTACAGGTACAAATGGGAAAACAACCACTAAAGAGCTTATAGCTGCTGTAATGTCAAAGAAATACAATGTAGCATTTACAGATGGGAATCACAACAACCATATTGGAGTTCCTTTAACATTGCTGCAAATGACAAAACAGCACGAGTTTGGCATAATAGAGATGGGAGCAAATCATATTGGAGAAATTGAATCGCTTTGTAAAATAGCTTCACCTGATTATGGAATTATTACCAACATTGGAAAAGCACACTTAGAGGGTTTTGGTTCATTGGAAGGTGTAAAAAAAGCAAAAGGGGAATTATACCGTTATTTGTATGAAAATGATGGAACGGCCTTCATCAATTACGATAATGAACTATTGGATGAAATGAATCCCCCACACAGTGTAATTTATTATGGAACGAAGGAGTTCACTCATTGCCAGGGAAAAATAGTGTCTGACGGGGTCTTTTTAAAGTTTCGCTGGATTTCGTCGGACGATGTTGCCGATGAACCTAGACAAGAAGACTGGAGTAGGAGAGGCAATTTAATATCCACTCATTTAGTGGGCAATTACAATTTTGAAAATGCCTTGGCTGCTGTTTGTATTGGAAATACATTTAATGTTTGCATACAACACATTCAGGAGGCTATTGAAAATTATGAACCCCAGAATAATAGAAGTCAATTAACCCAAACTGATACTAATACTTTGTTAGTAGATAGTTATAACGCTAACCCCTCAAGTATGAAAGTGGCAATAAGTAATTTTAGTCAACTTGCTTTCCCTAACAAAATTGTTATTTTGGGCGAAATGTTGGAATTGGGAGAGGCCGCAGTTAGAGAGCATGGCGCACTTATAGGCCAATTAAATGAATTACTATTTGAAGACGTATTTTTAGTTGGTCCTTCTTTCCTAAACTATAAGGAAAATCAAAAGTATCATTTCTTTTTAAATACTTCAGATTTAATTGATTACCTTCAAAAGCATCCTTTAAAGAATAAACAGATTTTACTTAAAGGATCACGTGGAATGAAGTTGGAAACTACCTTGGCCTATTTGTAATTTTATTGGCTCAATTACCTGCATTAAAAGCAAACGGGAGTTTTAGCTCCCGTATGTTATTAACCCTTAAAACCATGACGACAGAAATTGTCGATATTCAAAATTAGTATTTCTGTTACAAAATGCAAAGAAATGCTTCTCTTTAATTAATTGGATAATTTAAATGGTTTTAAAATTTGTAATTCGTGAAATGATATTTATTTTTAATAAAAAGTTATGATTTAAAAGAATATGGTGAAATTTAGTGTCAATATGATATGTAATCTGCTATTATATTTTAATAGATAATCATTGCATCGTTCAAAATATTAATTACTTTTGACAACAATTTTTAAAAATGAACAAGATTAAACATATTGTTACCATAAAACAGATAGAAAAAGCGGTTGCTTATAAACAGATTGCTATATTGAACCCTTGATTGCTAATAAATGAGAATATTGATTCAAAATACTAGGTCAGGGTTAAAAGCTCTGACCTTTCTTTTTATAAACATTTAAACTATAAAAAAGTGCAGGTATTGAAATTTGGTGGAACCTCAGTTGGAACCGCTCAGCGAATGAAAGAAGTAGCAAATTTGATCAACGATGGTCAACCAAAAATAGTAGTTCTTTCTGCAATGACAGGAACAACTAATGCATTGGTTGAAATTGCTGAATATCTTTACAAAAAAAACCACGAAGGGGCCAATGAAAAGATTGTTCAGCTGGAAAATAAGTACTATGGGGTTGTTCATGAGCTCTATGAGAGCAATGAGTATAAGGAAAAGGGTATTGAACTCATTAAAGCCCATTTTGATTATTTACATTCCTTTACACGCGATTTATTTACCCTTTTTGAAGAAAAGGAATTATTGGCTCAAGGGGAATTGCTTTCTACTGCATTGATGCAGTTTCATTTAGAAGAGCGGGGCATTAAATCTGATTTAATTTCAGCTCTTAACTTTATGCGAATTGATAAGGAAGGTGAACCAGATGATTTTTATATTAAAGAAAACTTAAAGCGGGAACTCAATCAATTGGGTGATTACTATTTAGTAATTACTCAAGGTTTTATATGTCGCAATGCTCATGGCCTTATTGATAATCTGCAGCGAGGAGGTTCCGACTATTCTGCTTCTATTATGGGAGCGGCAATTCAAGCGGAAGAGATTCAGATTTGGACGGATATTGATGGGGTACATACTAATGATCCCCGAGTAGTTGAAAAAACACATGCAATATCGGAATTATCATTCGACGAGGCTGCCGAACTGGCTTATTTTGGAGCTAAAATTTTGCATCCTACTTGTATTACTCCTGCTAAGATTGCAAATATCCCGGTTCGTATAAAAAACACACTGGATCCAAAGGCTCCTGGAACCTTAATTACCAGTTCCTGCAACAAACAGCGAATACGCGCTATAGCAGCTAAAGATGGTATTACGGCTATAAAAATTAAAAGTGGTAGAATGCTCATGGCTCATGGTTTTTTGCGTAAGGTTTTTGAAATATTTGAAACCTATAAAACATCCATTGATATGATTACCACTTCAGAAGTTGGAGTTTCAGTATCAATTGATAATGATAAGTATCTGGTTGAAATTATTGAAGATTTAAAGAAATACGGTACGGTTGAAGTGGATAAAAATCAGGTGATTATATGTGTGGTTGGAGATTTAATAGCCGAAAACAAAGGAATTGCTGCCAGTGTTTTTAACGCAGTTAAAGATGTTCCGTTGCGAATGATATCGTATGGTGGCAGTGACCATAATATTTCAATGTTGGTAAAGGCTGAATATAAGAAACAAGCATTGGTTGAGTTAAGCAAAAATCTTTTTAACGGATAGAAATATTTTCATTGATGAAGTGTGATTTAGATCAATTTAGAAAAATAAAAACCCCTTTTTACTGGTACGATTTAGGCTTATTAAATCAAACCCTTGCGGTTGTTAAAAAAGAGTCTCAACGATATGGATATCATGTGCATTATGCTGTTAAAGCCAATGCCAATGAGCGAATTTTAAAAACTATACGTTCCTATGGCTTTGGTGCCGATTGTGTGAGTGGAAATGAAGTACTGGCATCATTAAATGCGGGGTTTAACCCCAATGAATTAGTATTTGCCGGTGTCGGTAAATCGGACGATGAAATTAAAATTGGGCTAACTAATAACATCTATTGTTTTAATGTAGAGTCGATTCCTGAGCTTGAAATTATAAACGAATTTGCGGCAGCAGCTTCAAAAATTGCCAGTGTGGCATTGCGCATTAACCCAAATGTAAATGCATCAACTCACCATTATATTACTACTGGACTGGAAGAGAATAAATTTGGTATTAATATGTGGGAGATGGAGGACGTTTTAAAAGCGTTGGAAGCATTGCCAAATATTAAGTTAATAGGGTTACATTTTCATATCGGAAGCCAGATTACCGATTTACAGGCATTTAAAGGTTTGTGTATTCGGGTGAATGAAATCCAACAATGGTTTTTTGCGCACCATATAATTGTCGATCACATTAATGTGGGAGGTGGGTTAGGAGTTAATTATACCGATCCGGAAAAAGAGCTTATGCCTGATTTTGCAACCTATTTTCAAGTTTTTCATGATTTATTGGAGGTTCGACCAAAACAAACGGTGCATTTTGAGTTAGGAAGAGCCTTGGTGGCTCAATGTGGTAGCTTAATTTCCAAAGTACTTTATATAAAAAAAGGGGTTAAAACCAATTTTGCTATTGTAGATGCCGGAATGACTGAACTCATCCGACCGGCTCTATATCAAGCGGTTCATAAAATTGAAAACCTTACTTCCTCTTTACCTGAGGCAAAATATGATGTGGTGGGACCCATCTGTGAATCGTCAGATTTTTTTGCTAAAGCATTGATGTTGCCCGAAACCAAACGAGGAGATTTATTATCCATTCGAAGTGCCGGAGCTTATGGCGAGGTGATGTCTTCGGAATATAATTTACGGACTAAGGCCGTTGCTTATTATTCGGAGTAGTTGTTGGAGTTGGAACGATGGAGAAATGGAACGATGGAAAAGTGGAATACTGGGAAGATAGGAAATTTGGGTAATGTAGAGATGAGAAGATGAAATAATGCAGTAGTGGAAAATGGTATATTGAATTGTTGAATTCTTTAAAATAAGAAAAGCCCTTCGAAAGTTCGAAGGGCTTTTCAGTTATAATGATCTTTATTTATTGTTTTACTATCCGTTCAATCCTTGAATTTTGGTTTGAATCGGTAATTGTTATAAAATAAATACCATTCTGTAGTTCAGATGTTGGAATAACTAAAGAATTAGAAGTAAATTCAGTAACTGTTATCACTGCTTGCCCCAATACATTA
>JAIFNJ010000160.1 GCA_020047835.1 Bacteroidota bacterium | reverse complement strand
CCTGGAAACTAATTTTTCTTTTAAAACTTCATCTTTGCGCAATGTCTCATAAAACTGATCAATTAGAAAATCATCAGCTTCATGTAAATGACTGTGGATAAAATCCCTTTTTTCAACTACATTCATAGCTTAAACAACTTTTTATTCATCAAAGTTAACGATTTATTCGCTAGTTTAGTTTCAACTAGATATTTTTCACCGCTTTTTCAATCCTGCAAACCGTCTCTTCTTTGCCAATAATTTCAATAATTTCAAACAAATCGGGACCTTTGCTGGCGCCCACCAAACACAAGCGAAGCGTATTCATGATGGAACCAAAATTCCAGCCATTGCTTTCAATGTAAGCCGAAACGGCCGCTTTGGCATTCACTCCATTAAAATCAGTCACTTGGGCAATCACCTCTTTTACAGCCGTAAGTTGACCCGGGATTTCTTCCTTCCAACGCTTTTTGATGATTTCCGGATCGTAACTTTCGGGAGCCTGAAAAAAGAATGAACTCTGGTCCCAGAACTCTTTCACAAAATTGGCCCGTTCTTTAATCAAACCAACAATGTGTTCCACTTTAGCCAATTCGGCATGAATTCCTTTGGCTTCTAAAATAGGTATAAACTGTTGGGCCAATTCTTGATTGGTTTTCATAAGCATATACTGATGGTTGAACCATTCAGCTTTTTTGGGATCGAACTTGGAGCCCGACTTGGTTACCCGTTCCAGGCTGAACAGCTGAATCAGTTCATCCATAGTGAAGATTTCTTGTTCTGTACCTGGATTCCATCCCAGTAAGGCCAGCAGGTTGACAAATGCATCTGCAAAATAACCCTCTTCGCGGTAACCGGTGGCGGTTTCGCCTTCCACCGATTTCCAAAAAAGTGGGAATACCGGAAAACCCATTTTATCGCCATCGCGCTTGCTTAGTTTTCCATTGCCGGTGGGTTTAAGCAGCAGAGGTAAGTGGGAGAATTTAGGCATGGTTTCCTCCCATCCAAACGATTGGTACAACAAAACATGCAACGGCAAAGACGGCAACCATTCCTCGCCACGAATAACGTGACTGATTTCCATCAAATGGTCGTCCACAATATTGGCCAAATGATAGGTTGGCAATCCATCCGATTTATACAGTACTTTATCGTCGAGAGTATCAGTATTAACACGCACTTCGCCGCGGATGATATCCTGCATCACCACTTCATGGTTCACCGGCATTTTAAACCGGATAACATAGGCATCGCTCTCTTTCAGCAGCTTCTCAACTTCAGCAGTCGAAAGGGTTAATGAGTTTTTCAAATGAACGCGGGTGGCTGCATTGTAGGTAAACGTATCTTTTTTCTCTTCCGCCTCTTTCCGCAAAACATCCAATTCTTCGGCAGTATCAAACGCATAATAGGCGTTTCCGCTTTCAACTAATTGGTCCACATATTTTTTATAGATAACCCGTCGCTCCGATTGCCGGTAGGGACCGTATTTACCCCCTTCACGGATGCCTTCGTCCACTTTGATTCCGCACCAAGCGAGGCTTTCCATAATGTATTCCTCAGCCCCGGGAACAAAGCGGGTTTGGTCGGTATCTTCGATGCGGAGCAAAAAGTCGCCGCCGTGTTTTTTGGCAAACAGGTAATTGAAAAGAGCAGTGCGCACACCACCCATATGCAAAGGTCCGGTTGGGCTTGGCGCAAAACGGACACGAATTCTTCTATCAGTCATTTTGGTAAAATTTTGCGCAAAGATAGTCGGAATTTGGATAATAGAAATCAGATGTTGGAAATTAGAAGTTAGAAATTCGAGTTTGATTGGAGAAGCTGTTAGTTTTTCTTCAATCTTCGGAATTCTATTGCCAGTATTCAAACTCCGAATGCATCCCCTCGTGTTCAATGGTTAAAAAATAGTTTTGAAATCGGTAGTAATCAAATTTAACCCTTTCAAGTTTTGAAGTAAACTCAACTCTAAATACTCTAAGTACCTTAAATAGTTCTAACTTCTTAACTATCTTTGCCACCATGTGGATTCTATTAGGACTCGTATCTTGCTTTTTTTTAGGGTTTTATGATGTAGCAAAAAAGCTTTCATTGAAAGATAATGCCGTAATTCCCATATTGTTTTTTGCCTCTGCCACCGGAGCTGTTTTATTTACTCCAATTTTGTTTCTATCGAATTTGGGTTTAATCTCTGAATCTTCCATACTATTTGTTCCTTCAGTAAACATAACGGTTCATGGGTTAATTTTTTTAAAATCAATTTTGGTAGGTTCATCGTGGATTTTTGCATATTATGCCTTACACCACTTACCATTAACCATTGTTACCCCAATACGTGCAACAGGTCCGGTATGGACGCTTCTTGGAGCATTAATAATTTACCACGAAGTTTATAACGGGTGGCAATGGGCTGGAATAACCGTTGTTTTCATCTCTTTTTATTTGTTTTCAATTGCTGGAAATAAGGAAGGGATTGTTTTTAAAAACAACCGATGGATACTTTTTATGGTAATTGCTACTTTGTTGGGTTCCGCAAGTACGCTTTACGATAAATATTTAATTGGCCATTATCCACGTATGGCCGTTCAGGCTTGGTTTTCAGTGTACATGATTCCAGTATTTCTACCGTTTCTTATATTTCTTTGGTATCCCAAACGAAAAACTAGTACTCCATTTACCTGGCGCTGGTCCATACCCGTAATTGGGATATTGCTCACTTTGGCTGATTTTGCGTACTTTTATGCTCTTTCACAACCGGAAGCATTAATTACCATTTTATCGCTGCTCCGCAGAACCAGTGTTATTATTTCATTTGCTGCAGGTGCACTTATCTTTAAAGAAAAAAATATAAAACGGAAAGGATTGGCATTATCGGGGATTCTGGCAGGAGCGCTATTGATAGTTTTTGGAAGTTAATTTAACACACTTGAAACCAGTTTTAAGTTGTTCAACTTTGTTTTGTAAATAACAACCACATTAACCGTCGGAACTATTGACCCCGAAGTAGAAATTGGTATTAAATAGGTTTTACCTTCAATGCTGGCATTACTAATCATTGCTTTACCTTTAAAGGTGTATTTAGCGTAGGCATCTTCTATTATGTCTTTTTTAGTTGAGGCAATTTCAATAAAAACCTGATCATTCTGGTTAAGTTTAATTTTTTTAATCTGAAAGGGTAATTTATCATCTAAAATTTGACCTGTTTCGGAATATTCTTTGGTGCCTTCCAAAAGGCTATCGTTTTGGTAGGGTATCTCAGCCATCAATTTTCCTGATTTGTAAAATTTTTGTTGAACCCCCTGTATCCTATTATCCTTAAAAGGAGTAATCCGGTAAGGTTTTCCATTTTCGTAATACCAAATGCTGTTTCCATCCTTAATTCCATTTTTATACGAAATCTCGGAATGTACCGAACCACTAGCATAATAATTGTGCGCTTTTCCGTGATTTACACCATTTAATACCTCAACATCTGCTTTAAGTAGTCCATTTTCATCAAATCGCTGTTTTACTTCTGGCTTTAAAGAATCGGTTTCAATGGTTTGCTTATTTGTTGCTTGCGGCACTTTTTGATTTAAGATATAATAAGCCCCAATTCCAAAAAGCACAATGAAAATAATCCATTTTGCGGTTTTCATTTTATTCCGTTATTGGTAAATAAAACCAAAAAGTAGTACCTATATCAACCGTGCTTTCTACTTGTAACTCTTGCTGGTGTTTTTCAAGAAAATCTTTACATAGAATGAGTCCAAGACCTGAAGTGGCAATGCCTCCAATTCCTTTTTTTAAAGTATGGGGCTCAAATAAAATGCTTAGCTGGTCGGGGGCAATTCCAACACCTGTATCACTAACCAAAACTTTTACATCATTTTGTTTAATGGTAGTTTTAATAGTTATTTTACCACCGTTTGGAGTAAATTTTAATGCGTTCGATAACAAGTTTCGGATAACAGCATTTATCATATTTTTGTCGATAACCACTACTGGATTTTCCTCATATTCCTCCACTAATGCAATCTTTTTCTGCTCCGCCATTTCTTTTATCAAGAGCACATTTCCACGCAAAATATAATTTAAAGTAATTTTTTCCTTTCTGGCTTGTAGTTCTCCGTTCTGATTCTTAGCCCACTCCAATAAGTTTTCAAGCAAACTTTGAGCATTTGCTCCGGCATCTTTAATCAGATGAAGATATTTTTCCATCATTACCTCATCGGGCTTTTGAGGATGCTCCATTACCTTTGCAACAAAACTATTAATGGCATTGAATGGGTTTCTCAAATCATGGCCAATTATAGCTAAAAATTTATCTTTTGTATGATTTGCTTTTTCTAGTTGAATTTTTTGCTCAGTAAGTTCTTCCATGTTATGGTTGATAATTCTTTGCTGTTCTTCAAGTATTTTGTTTTGAGCTAACAATTTGGCTGATTTTCGGTAAATAATCAGCGATAAAATCAATAAAACGATAAAAGCCAACAACGTAATGTTCCGGATTAAGCTGATTCTTTTTACTTTTTGCGCCTGTTCTAGGCGGGTATGGCTTTCATCAAATTCCTTTTGAAGTATTTTTTTATCAAATTCATATTGCATTTGAACCTGAGTAACTTCTTTATCAAGGTTTAGCTTATTTAAGGTATCTGATAATTCAATTACATGATATAACAGTTCTGTGGTTTTATTATAATTTAATTCACGCTTATAAATAGACGCAAGCAATTTGGAGGCTTCCAATTCAAGTGGAGCAAAATTCATAGTGCCCGTCATCCGCATAAGCAAATTCAATTGCATTTTCGATGTTTCCAAATCTTCCTGATAGAAATAGTATTTTGCTAACGCTAACCTTGCCTCAACAATGCCCAAATCATTCTTTAACCGCTGGTAATAGTCAAGGCTTTTAAGGTAGTAGTCGTGAGCGAGATGCACTTTTTTGCGAATAAAATTAATGTTTCCCAATTTCAAATAAGCATCGGCTAAACCTTTCAGATTGCCTTTTTCATTATTAATTACTATGCTTTGTTCCAGAGCTAAAATGGCTTTTGAATAATCACTCCTTATAGAATAAATATCGCTTAAATAAAGTTGTGATTCAGCAATACCGGTCTTGTTTTCAATTTCCGAAAAAATCAACAATGCCCGCTCCAGATTAACCATCGCTTGGTCGTAGCTTTCAATTTTTAAATAAATAACTCCAATGTTTCCGTATGAATTAGCCATTCCATATTTATCGTTTACCGATTCTTTTAATCGCAGGCTATTGTAATAATGAATCAACGCTTTATCGTATTTTCCTTGCTCGGAATAAATTAGTCCAATGTTTTCATAGGAATATGCAATACCCAGGGTATCGTTGAGCTCTTTTTTTAAATTCAAGCTGAGGTTATGATAGCTCAATGCCTTATCGAAATTCAGTTGTCGTCGAAAAATAAGACCCATATTGTCGTATAAATGGGCCAAAGCTTTCTTGTTATTGTATATTCGCTGTATTTGAAGGCTTTTTCCATAATATTCTAAGGCAAGTTCGTTGCTACCTTTATCGGCATAAAGTATTCCAAGGTTATGATAGGCCAATGCCAATCCTTGTTGATAATTGCAATTTTGAGATATTTTTTCTGCTTTAACCGCATAATCAATAGCTTCAATCGGTTGATTCCATCGGCAGGCCTTCGACAATTGATTCAGAATATCAACATAAGCGGTATCATTGGTAGTAATGGTTAGCTGTGTGAGCAAACTATCAACATCTGGATGGCTTTGTGACTTCTGTCCGCTAACCAAAACCAAAAAAATTAGTATTGCTATGTATCGAAACTGACGCATGGTAAATTATTGTAGGCGATAAAGATAGCAATTTAGGTGTATAAAAAATCAGAATTTTGTAACCTCATTAAATATATTTATTGCAAAATTATCGGTCATCGAAGAGATGTAATGAATCACCGATTTGATGTAATCGGAATAGTTGGAAATATTATAAACCGCTTGATTATCGGAAGAAAACAATACTTTCTGTCCAAAATCGGGTTGCATGTAGCTTTGCATCCAATCTAAAAACGAGGCTCCTAGAATCGGATAAAATTCCATGAATTTAATTACTTCATCTTCCGTTTGTTCCTTGGTATA
>JAIFNJ010000102.1 GCA_020047835.1 Bacteroidota bacterium | reverse complement strand
ATAAGCACAACGTCCAATTAAGCTTTCCCCAATAAAAAATTTTCTATCCATTAATTTCTGACGGCTATATGCAATTGCCCCCGACAACTCAAAATATATTTCATCCTGATCATCATCGTTTTTAACGAACAATCCTCCTTGGATAGCTCCAACAAAATTGACTAAATTACTTATAATACTATACGATAATTGATTTACATTTTGATTATTTTTTCTTAGAATATCTCCAAAAAATGCCTGTCCAGAAGTTGCCCAATTGTGTTGATCAGTCTCACGCTTTCGTTTAATATCATCTTCTTTAGCGGATATTATTTCCTGGTGAACTTTTATCAATGAATTGGCTATTGTGTCTTTTTCGCCCAACTTTTTATATCCTGAATCAATATTTACATTGCCCAAACTTTTAACTAAATTGGCTGTAACATTTAACCGCTCAATTAACTTATTGATAGAATTTGCCATTTCCTCAAATTCATCACCCGAAGCAATAAGTAATTTTTCAGAATTCGAAATGTCTCCAGCCGAAAGTTTACTCAATACTATATTTATCTGCTTAAAAGGATTTGTAATGTTTTTCACCAAAAAATAAATAAAAACACACAAAATAAATACACTTATAAAACTGATAATTATTGCAAACCAAAAGCTTTTACTTATGGTTTGCGAATCTCGAACCAATGGAACAATATCTACAAAACCTTGGCTGGACAAACCAATTACAAAACTTACTACTCCTAAGAAAACAACTATTGTGGCAGAAATTAGATAAATTATAAGCTTGTTACCCATGCTTAAACGATTTCTCATAATAAAATCTATATATCAATTAACATAAATATTTTATCAAATAGCCCTTCTATTTTATAGAACCACCCAAAGCACCTTCCTTTTAGGATTTTTTATTCTCAAAAATCAATATCGCTATACGATATTTTGCTGTCGTTAATAAATTTCTGAACACTTATTTCGGTCATAGGGTGACTTCTTAATGCTTCTAAAACCTCAAAACTTATAGTGGCCGAATGGGCACCACATTTGCTTACCCGATAAACTTGATCGACGGTTTTAAAACTTGCCGCTAAAACCTGAGTATTTAAATTGTAGTTTTTTATGTTTTCAACAATATCGCCAACTACTTCAATTCCATGTGATGAAATATTATCAAGGCGACTTACGTAGGGAGCAACATAATCAGCGCCTGCCCTACTTGCAACCAGAGCTTGTTGCTGAGTAAATATAGCCGTTGCAGTAACCTTTAAGCCCGCATCTTTTGCTAATCGAATTGCCCGATAACCTTCATCGGTTACCGGTATTTTTGTGTAATAATTTTCACCCAAATTAAAATACGCTTTGTATTTTTTAGCTTCCTTCAACATGTCTTCAGCTTTTTCACTAATCACCTGAACATGTATCATATCATTACCTATAACCGATAATATATTATCAATGGCCTTTACAAAGGTTGTTCCTGAATTTAGAATAATTGTAGGATTGGTTGTTATTCCCTTTAAAGGAAAATAATAGTACAACCTCTTAATCTCGTCAAGGTTAGCGGTGTCTGCAATGTAAATCATAATTTATTTTTTATAAGTAGTTAAACAAAAAAATCGAATCGCTCTTTTCGGGTTTTATCGTAAATATCTTTACTAAACATAAATAATTGTGCCGGCTTATGAGCCACCCCTTTTTGTTTTTCTTTTAATGGAACCACATAACTCATTTGAGAAATCTTTTTACGGAAGTTCCTTTTATCAAAACGGGTTCCCAAAATAAATTCATATAATTTTTGCATTTGTGATATAGTAAATTTATTCGGCAGTAACTCAAAACCAATAGGCTCATGCCAGAATTTATGTCGTAGATGTTCTATTGCCTTTTGCAAAATAACATCATGATCATATGCTAATCCTTTTAACCCATTAATTGGATACCAATTTACTATGTTGCCGTTTTGCATAATTTCCAAATTGGTGGAAGGTAACAAAGAATAATAGCCGATAGTAACTACACGATCACTGAAAATAACATTTGATGCTTTAATCCAGGATTGATCATTAGGATGCAGTAATCGATCAAGTGCCCCGAAGGAATAAAATTGTTTTAACGAAATATTTTCTAATCCAGTCCTGTCTTTGACTATTCGTGCAGCTGCAGAGTCTAAATCTTCATCTTCAAATATATGGTAACCAGCAAGTGTCAAATCACTGAAAATGGTTTCGTCAGTATCTGGATTTTTTAATGTCCTTTCAACAAGTAAAACATTAATTTCAACCGAATCAAATCCTAAGATTACACAGTCAACCGATATATTTTGAACTATTTTTCTGTCCATTTTAACTTGAATACATAATAATTAGTCTAATTTCATATATAAAAACATTAGTGTCTACTCCAAATTGATATCCATTAATTGAAGTCGCTTTAGAATCTATATTTCATATCTTTTTATTTCGATTCGGTTTGAAATGATTAATTCGTGAAAATGTTATTTCATGAATCAAAGCAAATATTTGATTGAAAAAAGTTCATCATCCAATATGTTTGATCGCTATTTTAGAAAATGGTCACAAAACAAATCTTTCAAACTTCTTTAAATTACTAGTATGATATATCGCTTTATCAGACCACCCACCTGTAAAAGAGTTTTCTGCAAAAATAGATTACACTGATGTCAAAGAACCAAATCACAAACAACTCCAATTAGATTTTTTTATTGGATAGTTCTGTAATTTGACAATAAAAATATTTCAGCTTTAATGTTCCACAATCCATTATTCGCTTTACAAATATTATCGAGTTCTGCGAAAAAAGGATTATCGATTCCTTTTTCTTCAAATTCAGCAATAGCCGTCAATGGCATCTGGATATGGGTATAGATTAATTTCTTACCGCCTGAGATATTCGCTAAATTCATTGTAGTATCAATGACCGCATTTAATCCACCTATATGAGTGACTAAGCCTGCTGGATCAAGCCCTTCTGACATATAGTGAAGGGCTTCAACCATGTCCTCATTATTGCCCCCCGATGTTCCGACCACATGAGACGATTTATAATGAACACCATAAAAATTGAATTTGGCTGAAAAATCAGGATTTGATGGCCCAGCAAAGAAATTCAAACATCCATCAACGGCTAAAATTCTATCAGCTTGTTCTACAACTGCCGGTAACGGTGCAAATACAAAAACATCATCATAACCGTCCCCATTAGTCAAATCCATTAATGACTGTTCACTATCACTGACAGCCGTGTTTACATAAATTAATTTAATATTATTTTTTGCGGCTTTTTCGATTGTATATAAGGATGCTGCCCTGTCTAAACGGCTTTGGTCAATATCGGTTACCACAATTAGTTTTGGTTGAATATCTTTACGGCTTATGGCATAATTAATGGCAGCTAAACCCATTGGACCAACGCCCGCAAGAATAGCCATGTTGCCACCTGGTTTAACATCCATTTTATGAATATAAGAACCTGGAGTAGTGTGATAATTAGCATGCATTGCACCTATCACACACGATAGCGGTTCAGACAATGATGCTGGATAATATCCTTCACCCTTGTATGATAAAAGACAATTCTGTTCCATTACTTCCTTGGGTATTATTACATAAGTTGCATCTCCTCCAATGTACTGATAAGAATAACCCGGGGCACTTAGCATGCCAACAGGACCTTTTTCGTAATTCAGTGCAGGTTGAATGGAGAACTTATCTCCTGCTTTAAACTGATGTTGCCATTTTGCTCCAATTTCAATCAATTCACCCGCAAATTCATGACCAATAATAATTGGGTTTTCCGCCACATTATCAGGAATTCTTTTATGGTCAGGTCCCTGATGAGCCGCTTTATAGGACGACATACAAATGGAATCGCAGATTACTTTTGCCAAAATTTCATTTTCAGTGATTCCAGGTAATTCAAACTCTTCTAATCTTAAGTCATTTTTACCGTACAATCTTATTGCTTTAGTTTTCATGTTGTATTTTAATTCTTTACTTTATATTTATTAGGTAGTTTGATATGATTCAATAAAATCAATTATTTCCAAAGGTGAATCCACCATTCTTTCGCAGCCCATTTCTATCATTAATTTATGATTTCCATAACCCCAACTTACACCAAGAAAATGCATACCCGCATTTTTAGCTGTTTCAAGGTCAACCTCAGAATCTCCAACAAACAGGATATTTTCAGACATTACCCCCAGCTGATGCGCTATGTGTAAAGAAGATTCCGGATTGGGTTTTTTGGGAAATTCCCCATTTTCTCCATAAACAAACTTAAATGGCCATGATTTTAGGAGCTTTTCAAAAACCAAATGAGTAATTGCCTCTGGTTTATTGGTATTGATGGCAAAATGGATATTGTTTTCACCCAAATAATCGAGCAGGTTTTCAATGCCTTTATATATTTTTGTTTTGTTCGCAATATTTTTTTTATAAAATCTGGAATACGTGTTTAAATAGTCATAAATCTTATCCTCACTAAAGTTGGCGGTTTTGGGTAATGAGTCTATTACCAGCTTTGTAGCCCCATTGCCAATCCAATAGATATAACTGCTAACCGGATGCTCAGGGTATTTAAATTTGCGAAGCATTCGGTTATTTGCATCTGCGATATCCTCAATGGTATCGAGCAGTGTTCCGTCTAAGTCGAATATAATAGCTTTAATATCCATTGCCAAAAGTATTAGTGCAACATGTTTTGGCCGCCAGTAACCGGAATAGCCTGTCCGGTTTCATATTTTTGTTCAATAGCATAAAATGCAGCACAGGCAACATCTATAACCTCGCATCCTCTTCCGGCAGGAACTTGTTTTTCATAAAAATGTTTAACCTCCTCAATCGTTTTTGCACCTGGTACTTTCCCTGCAGCCAAATATTGAACAAACAAACCCGTTTCGGGATGTGACCACAGTGGGCCATCGAAAAAATTACCGGGACAAATTGAATTTACTTTTATATTAAATGGCATTAATTCAAGAGCAAATGATTGTGTTAGACCGATGCCGCCAAATTTACCTCCCGCATAAGTAAAGTTTTTATTGCTTCCTCTTAGTCCTGATTTTGAGTTAATTTGAATAATATCAAAAAAATGTTTGTCAGTAAATTGAGATTGCACTTTCATTACTTTTGATGCATATTTGACGCAATTAAAATACCCGGTATAGTTAATTTTAGTCATTAATTCAAAGGTTTCCAAGGATATCTCATCTATGCCACCGGCTCGCAATATACCTGCATTGCTAACCATTACATCAACTCCGCCAAAAAACAAAATGGTCTCATTAATGAGATTTTCTACTGAAAACTGATCCGAAACATCTGTCTTTACAAATTGGGCAATATTAAATAGCCTTTTTGAATTAAAATCAGAAACCAGCTTTATTCCCATTTCAGAATTTAAATCAGCAATTACCACATTTGCTCCTTCCATAAAAAAACTTTCTGCCAAACCGGCACCAAATCCCTGTGCTCCACCCGTAATTATGACTACCTTACCGGCCATCCGATTGCATTTATTATAGCTTAAAAACCAGGTTTCCTTCTTTACTAAACTGACAGCCCTTGATGCATGTTCTGCTATTGAAAACACACCAAAGTCCTTAATTGTAATAAATTCAGGCAATTGGGAGTGTCCCTGAAACCATTTATAAGCAACTTGCCTTATATCTTCCTCTTCGGTAAGATTAAACGCATCAATTTCTAAAATATGGTCTTTACTTTTTGTATAATGCTCATTTACCAATACATCAGCTAAATCCAATGCGGTGCATGATATATTTGGAATCTGCCTTATAGTTACCAGCTGATTTTCGGAAAATAACATTCTTAATGCCGGCAGTAATTTGTATAAATAATTCTTCATACTATTGAATTATTAATGAACAAAGTTTTTAATTAGGGTATCACCAAGCTTTATCAATTTGGTTAACTTAATATTTCCCGGATTTCCATCTTCATCCAGATAGCCATGATTTGTTTTAGCTACCAGGTACTGATGTGCAGCAATAGCACAAGCACCGTTATAATTAATCTCCTTTAAGATTGGAGATAGATCAAGACCATTCACCGTTCTTAGTTTTATAGGTATCAACTCAGGTGTATTATGTTCACTGCCAAAACATACAATA
>JAIFNJ010000190.1 GCA_020047835.1 Bacteroidota bacterium | reverse complement strand
CGATTGGATTAACCACCCCGAAGAAACCCATTATATCATTGGTTCCGTAGTTGGTCCACATCCATACCCCGATATGGTTTCCCGGTTTCAATCGGTGATAAGCGCCGAAATGAAAACCCAATTGCAGGAACAGACCGGCTCGCCCCTACCCGATACCATTATAGCCTGCGTAGGTGGTGGCAGCAATGCTGCGGGTGCTTTTTACCATTATCTGGACGAACCAAAGGTTAAACTGGTGGCTGTGGAAGCCGACGGAAAAGGATTGGAAACCGGTGAAACAGCAGCCACCATGGCAGCAGGCCGTCCCGGGATTATTCACGGGAGCATGACCATGTTGATGCAAACCGATGACGGACAAATTGTGGAGCCCTATTCCATTTCAGCCGGATTGGATTACCCGGGAATTGGCCCGTTACATTCACATTTGTTTACTTCAAAAAGGGCCGAGTTTATCCGTGCTACTGATGAAGAAGCATTAACAGCTGCATTTGAACTCACGCACATGGAAGGGATTATACCGGCTCTGGAATCGGCGCATGCATTAGCGGCACTCAAAAAAATGGATTTCAAAAAAGGCGAAACGGTGGTCATCAATATTTCCGGGCGTGGCGATAAAGATATGGAAGCCTACCGCAATCATATGAAGCGCATGAAAGAGATGGAATCCAATAATCCTCAAAATCAAAGCAACATTAATTTGGATGACGTTTACACCAAAGGTTATTCTTTTCCAACCGATGGCTCAAACATTGATTTTAATGCGGTGAATGGATTGTATGTACCTTAGGAAGTATTTAGAGTACTTAAAGTGACTAAAGTATTTAGAGTTACCTGAACTAATAACTAAATTATGAATCGAATAAATACACTTTTCAGCAAAAAAAAGGAAAACATATTGTCGGTATATTTTACGGCCGGCCACCCAAAAATTGATACAGCGGCTTTCATCATCAATGATTTGGAAAAAAACGGTGTCGATTTAATTGAAATTGGTATTCCTTTTTCCGATCCTTTGGCCGATGGACCGGTGATTCAAAAAAGCAGTCAGAAGGCTCTGGAAAATGGCATGACCTTGAAAAAACTGCTATCGGAAATTAAGGATATCCGCCAAAGCGTAAAAATTCCGCTCATCTTAATGGGTTATTTTAATACAGTGCTACAATTTGGTGTGGAAGAATTCTGCCGTCAGATTGCTGCCATTGGAATTGACGGGGTTATTTTACCCGATATGCCCATGGAAGTTTACCAAGAATCGTATCAAGACATATTTGAATCAAATGGAATAATTCCCGTGTTTTTAATTACCCCTGGCACATCAGATGAGCGCATCCGAAAAACCGACGAACTGAGCAAAGGGTTCATTTACATGGTTTCGTCGGCCTCAACTACGGGTACTAAAAGCGGTTTTAACGAAGAAAGCTTGAGTTATTTCAAGCGTATTAAAGCCATGAACCTAAAACAACCTGTACTTACCGGATTTGGGATTTCAAACCAAGAAACTTTTACCCAAGCATGCAAATTCTCTAGCGGAGCCATTATTGGAAGTGCATTTATTAAGGCATTGGAACAATCGGTAAGTTTAGAGAAGAATATTCAGAGTTTTATACAAAACATAAAGTAGCCCCAAAGGGGCACAATAATTTAGCAAAGGGTGTAGCCCTTTGATTGAATATTACCAAATTACTCGATAGCCCCAAGGGGGCGCAATGCCTTAATCCCAAACATATCGTTCATCATACTCAATTTGGTATTTTTTCAAAAATGAACGGTATTCGTCCTGAAAGGTTTTTGTTTTATGATGTTCCACCTGCATTTCAATATATTTTATTACCACATCGATTTCCGTTGGGTTTACCGAAAAACTGCCGTACCCATTTTGCCAATAAAAATCGCGGTATTTGTCACCTTTTGTTTTTATCCATTTCGACGAATGCGACTTAACTTCCTCCAATAAATCCATCAAAGCCATTTTCCGCGACAAATTGCAAAGTAGGTGAACATGATCATGGCAACCACCAACTTTTAACGGGAACGACTCTAAATTATAGCAAATACCCGATAAGTATGCAAACAATTCATCTTTAATAGTATTATCTATAAACGGATGCCGGTTTTTAGTACTAAAGGTGATGTGGATGTAGTTTTTTACTAACGATTGGGGCATGATCTAATTTTTATTACGCCCCTTTGGGGCTTGGTTAATTATTTGTTTATTGGTTTGCTCAGGGCGATGCCCAGAGCTAAGGTATTACGCCCCGTTGGGGCTATATCCCCCCGGCTTTCGGGAAGTGGGTTTTTTAAGTATCAAAGTTGAATCAGTCTCTCATATTTCCCTTGCCTTATGTAGTTCCTAATTATTTGCTGTACATCGCGGTTATCGGCCATCCGTTTTACGGAATCGGCCAATTGTTCGGGTTGGGTTACAAAATTGACATCGGCAAAGCCAAAACCCAGATATTTGCCGTTTTTGATGTGTATCACTGCTTTTTCTGTTGGGGTCCGTCCTTTATCAATCAGTAAAAAATCGGGGGTAGAGTATTCAAATGAATTGATGAGTTGCATCGCTCGTTGATTGTAGCTTTGGCTTGGTTCTGCGCCGGTGCAGGCTCCCAGACACATTCCCACCCCATGGTGAAAACAGGCACCCTCAGTGTGATACAATCCGCACAGCTTTTGGCAAAGTTGATACTTTTCAATCAGATTGAAGAAATGGTTCTTGGCTTCTGCCATATTCACAAAAGTGGCAATGGGCAGTCCCAATTTTGGGGTAATACGATCCAGCGAAAAAATTATGTAACCCTGAGTATCGTATTGGGTAAATAATCCATAATTGAAAAGGGAGTGCCGCTGCGACCGATTATAAATAGGTTTGTGCTTTTTTATCTCGTCCGATTCCAAAAGCAAAGCCACCAGTTCGCTGCCGGTTAGTTCGTAATTTATTTCGGTTATCCGTTCTCGGATTTCCAATGCCTTTTTGCCTCCTACATTTCGCAAGTGTTGAGCCACCCGTTGCTTTATTTTGATGCTTTTTCCCACATAAATCAGTTGGCGGTTTTGGTCGAAAAAGTAATAAACACCTACCGTTTCAGGCAATGGTTCCAGTAATTGCCGGTGGAATGAGGAATCAATTCCTTTAAGTACTTTATATTTTTCGGGTTCAGCGGCTTCGGTAAACTCCCCATTTTTCTGGAGCAGCATCTCAAATAATTTAACTGTGGCCAAGGCATCGCCGGCTGCCCGGTGACGTCCTTCTATCCGAATTCCCAAATCCTGGCAAATCTTACCAAGGCTATAGGATGCATGACCGGGAATTAGTTTCCGGCTTAACCTTACCGTATCCAAGGTTTTACGCTGATAGTCGAATCCCAATGCTTTAAATTCCGCCTTTACAAAACCATAATCAAAATTTACGTTGTGCCCTACAAAAATGGCATCTTCGGTTCGCAAAACAATCTCTTTGGCTACCTCGAAAAACTTAGGGGCATCGGCTACCATTTCATTAGTAATACCGGTTAAACTGGTAATAAAGGGTGGTATGCGCCTTTCCGGATTGATAAGGGTGGAATACTCATCCACAATTTTTTCCCCATCGTGGACAAATATGGCAATTTCAGTAATTTTTTCAGCCAATGGACTCCCACCGGTTGTTTCAATATCAATAATTGCGTAGCGCATTGGTTCGATTGATCTATTTTTTTTCGGTTTTTCTATCGAACTTGTTGTGATGTATCTTCTCCATCTTCAAATCGGTATCGGTATAAGCCCGTTTTTCTTCATCTTTATAACCTATAGCCAAAACGGAAAGTATTTCATGGGAATCCTTCAATCCCAATACTTCCTTCAGATTTTGAGTAGCCGACTTCCCATCGGCGGTTCCCCTTTGGTGCATTTGCACCCAGCAGCAGCCCAATCCCAGGTTTTCAGCTTCGAGCATAATAAAAGCCGATGCAATGGATGCATCTTCCACCCAAATATCGTAAATGGCTGAATCGGCAATAACGGCAATAGCCAAAGGAGCATCTTTTAGCAATTCGGCACCGTGTTGTTTTGATTCCGAAACCAACTTTAAAAGTTTGATATCATCAATTACGATAAACTCACAAGGATACATCCTTTTTCCACTGGGAGCTAGCAACGCAGCCTTTAAAAGCCATTCAATTTTTTCGGTTTCAACGGGTTGGTTTTTGAAATTGCGGATGCTGCGGCGATGGTAAATAATGCTATTGAAATCAGTCATAGATTTTGCGTAGGTAATAATTCCATAAAAATAGTTTTTGCGATTGGTTCTGCCAAGAAAGTTATCCACAATTTATAGCTTGGGTTTTAATTCGAAGTGAAAGAAACTATCTTTGCCCACCTAAAACAGAAAATTATGAATACGTGGTTTGAATGCAAAGTAAAATACGAGAAAATAGGCTCCGATGGTAAGGAAAAAATGGTGACCGAGAATTATTTGATTGATGCCATTTCGTTTACCGAAGCCGAATCGAGGATAAATAAGGAATTGGAACCATACATCAGCGGTGAATTTGTAGTAACCAACATAAAAATGGCAAACTTTGCTGAATTGGTTCCTAACGATGATGGCGACCGCTGGTTTAAATGTAAGGTTACTTTTATTAGTTTGGACGAGGAAAAAGGCATTGAACGTCGATCGAACAATTACATGCTGGTTCAGGCAAACAATGTGAAAGAAGCCTTCGATTACCTTCAAAAATCCTTGGGCGATACCATCAGCACATTTGAAATACCCGCAATTGTAGAATCGCCGTTAATGGATGTTTTTACCTATTTTGAAGGAACATTGGAAAACAAGAAAAAGGGCCAAAACCTGAATCCTGCTGAAGACAGCGATAAAGCTGAATTTGATGAAGATGAAGATGAATAGGTTTTTTTGTTAGAAAAATAGAATGAATTGAAGCAGGTAAAGTCTATGTTTACCTGCTTTTTTATTGCCAAAAATTCTCCCGTACATCAATTTGCTTTTCAAGCAACCTAAATAATGTGCTTAACATCTATGAAGCGTGCGAAAAATTTGTAAATTGCATAATTATACCCAAACTCAACTATACGATTAAATTAAATCAAATGAATATGAAAAAAGTTTACCAAGCTTTAGCAATAGTTGGAACGTTATTGTTCCTTTTAAGTGCTCCAATGGCTTATTCCCAAACATTCGAAGAATGGCAAGCACAAGAGCAGGCAAAAAAAGACCAATTCAAAAAAGACTACCAAGAAGGTTTTGAAAAGTTTGTAAAAGAACGTGATGAAGCCATTAAAAAAATGGATGATGAGTTTAAGGAATTCCTGAAAAAAGAATGGACTAACTATGAATTATTTAAGGCTGAAGCACGAACCGCAGAGCCAAAACCAGTAGGAAAACCAATGTATGATGCGAATAAAAAACAAGCTCCAACCGAACTTAAAATTAAAGAGCCCAAAAAGATAGAATCAACTGGAGTAGCTCCTGTTTTGCCAATACTGGCTAAAACCCCTGCAGCCGATTATTCGCCTAAAGATGCAGCATTCGGCTTTTATGGTGCCGACTTAAAATTTAACTTCGATTCAAAATTTATTACCAGCTTCTCAGGACCCATTACGGAAGAGCTTATCAGTCAAAAGTGGGATGCCATGAGCCAAACCAATTTTAGCGTTCTGATAGAACAGTTGTTAAGCTTTAAAAGTGATATGAACCTTAATGATTGGGGATATTATCTTTTGGTTAAAAATGCCGCTAAAAAAATTGGAACCGATGAAAATACCGGTACTTTCTTAGAATGGTTTTTGCTAACCAAATCGAACTACAAAGCACGGCTATCATTTAAAGGCACTAAGTTGTATTTGTTATTACCATCGAGCAACAACATTTATGGGATGCCCTTTTTTACGTTCGATAACTTGCGTTACTATTTAATAAATGGTAAAGAAAACGACATTTTTACCTATGAAAAAGATTTCCCCGAAGCACGGTTAGTGATGGACTTAAATCTTTATAAATCAATCAATACACCAGAAAATCTTCAATCAAAAACCGTTAAATTCAGCTATGATACTGCAGATTATTCTTTTGATGTAAAGTACAATATTAATGCAATGAACTTTTATAAAGACTATCCTTTGAGTGATATTGAAGTATATTTTGATGCAGCGGTTTCGCCA
>JAIFNJ010000117.1 GCA_020047835.1 Bacteroidota bacterium | reverse complement strand
TCGAAAAGTATTGAAGCGATGCAACACTTTAATTTAAAGGACGACAAAAAAACATTGCTGGTAATTGGCGGAAGTTTAGGTGCCCGGACAATTAACGAGAGCATTGCAGAAAACCTCGATGAGTTGATTCATAAAGACATGCAGGTTATATGGCAAACCGGCAAATACTTTTATGATACGGCCATTCAGGAATTGGATGCATTCCAAAAACACAGCATACAGGTGCATCCATTCATCAATCGCATGGATCTGGCTTTTTCAGCTGCCGATTATATCATATCAAGGGCTGGCGCAGGCACAATTTCTGAGCTTTGCATTGTAGGTAAACCGGTAATTCTGGTACCGAGTCCAAATGTAGCGGAGGATCATCAAACTAAAAATGCCATGTCGTTGGCTGATGTAAATGCTGCCATTTTGGTTAAAGATAAAGAAGCGAAAACAACCTTAGTACCCCAATTAATGAAATTGATTGCCGATGATAATCGAAATGTTGAATTGAGGGTTAACATTCAAAAGCTGGCAAAACCCAACGCGGATGAATTAATAGTGGACGAAATTTTCAAACTTATACCATAAACCTTGGAACTAAACCAATACAATAGAATCTATTTTGTAGGAATTGGAGGCATTGGCATGAGCGCTCTTGCCAGCTGGTTTTCCAAAGCCGGGTTCCGTGTGGCCGGATACGATAAATCAGCTTCCGACATCACCATAAAGCTGGAGAATGAAGGAATTCTGGTAAGTTTTGATGAATCGGTAGCCGCCATCCCCGCTGATTTTAAAACGAATACAAACAAAGTATTGGTAATTTATACACCCGCCATTCCAAAGCAACATGAAGGGTTGGTTTATTTTAATAGTAACAATTACGCGGTTATTAAGCGGGCAGCAGCATTGGGTTTATTGGTAAAAGAAAAACAAGGCATTGCAGTGGCAGGAACACATGGTAAAACCTCCGTTTCAACTACCACCGCCTGGTTGCTAAATCAATCGTGCAGTGCCTTTTTAGGTGGTGTTTCCAAAAATTTAGAATCCAATGTAATCATTAACCCATCGGCCGATAAAGTAGTAATTGAAGCCGATGAATACGACCGTTCATTCTTAACACTATTTCCTGAAACATTGGTGGTTACTTCCATGGACGCCGATCATCTGGATATTTATACCGATAAAGAGGACATTGTAGCTACGTTTTACCAATTTATTGGGCAGGTTAAAAATGGCGGAACGCTTATTTACAAGCAGGGTTTATCCATTCCTTTTGATGTAAATACAGGAATCAATTATGTGACCTATTCGTTAGAAGATACCAACTCCAATTTTTATGCGTCGAACATTCACATTGTGGATGGAATGTACCGCTTCGATTGGCATTATCCGAAAGGCAACGCGGCCGGTTTTGTGTTGGGTGTTCCCGGATTATACAATCTGGAAAATGCCATAGCGGCCATGGCTGCAGCTTGGCTAAATGGGGCAACCCTTACCGATTTAAAAGAGAAACTCAGCATTTATAAGGGGGTTAAGCGCCGTTTCGATTTCCACATCCGTACCCAATCGTTGGTTTATATCGATGATTATGCACACCATCCTGAGGAAATCAGGGTTTGTATTGAATCGGTGCGCCACCTGTTTCCAAACCGGAAAATAACCGTGGTTTTTCAACCGCACCTATATAGCCGCACCCGCGATTTTGCAGCTGATTTTGCAAAAAGCCTCGATTTATGTGACTCTGTAATCCTGGTGGATATATATCCGGCAAGGGAAGAGCCTATTGCTGGGGTTACAAGCCAAATAATATTGGACAAAATGCATCTTTCAAAAAAGATCCTATGCAGTTACAATCAAGTACTTGGCCAAATTGATGCACAACCCGTGGATATACTTATTACCATGGGAGCCGGTAATATCGACCGGTTGATAATTCCAATTACAGAGGCACTGAAAC
Organism: Bacteroidota bacterium; assembly: GCA_020047835.1. GTDB lineage: Bacteria > Bacteroidota > Bacteroidia > Bacteroidales > SZUA-534 > GWE2-40-63. The sequence continues at coordinate 4,244 of JAIFNJ010000117.1, read as the reverse complement.
AAAAATATCAGGAGGTGAAGTAAATGGAAAAGGTTAAAAAAATAGTATCCTGGCTTTTACTTATCATCTACTTGATGGTGTCGCTAACTTTTATAGCCGCTAAAAGGAAGGAAGTAAAATGTGAGAAGATAGCTGTAAGTGTGAAGGATAAAAAACAAAACTTATTTATTGGGGAAAAAGATGTGCTTTCCATCCTGAAAAAAAAGAATGAAAAGATAATCGGTGAACCGGTTGAAAGCATTAATGTAGATAGGCTTGAAGGCTATATCCGGCTTCATCCATCAGTAAAAGAAGCCAATGTTTACCGCGACCTCAATGGCCAAATCAAAGTGTCCATTGAGCAACGGAATCCCATTGTAAGGGTTTTTAACAGCCGCGGAGAAAGTTTTTATATTGACGAAGAGGGAATGGTGATGCCTTTATCGTATAAATATACCGCTCATGTGCTAGTAGCATCCGGTGCTATAAATCTCAGTTACAGCCATATAGTAGCAAAGCAACGCGCGGCAGCCAAACAACTGGCTAGTGGTGGAAAAGTTGTGCAAAACTCTAATCATCAACTCGATGATTTATTTCAATTGGCTTCCTATATTTATCATGACGAATTCTGGAATGCCCAAATTGAGCAAGTTTACGTTAGAGGGAACGAAATTCAATTGATTCCAAGGGTTGGAAGCCACCTGATACGGCTTGGAACCATGGAAAATTACACAAAAAAGTTCCGCAATTTAAAAGCATTGTACGAGCAAGGCCTTCCGGTAACAGGATGGAATAACTATAAAACCATTAATTTAAAATATACTAATCAGGTAATTTGCACTAAACGATAAATCAAATGAACCCAAACGAAAAAATAGTAGCCGCTATTGACATTGGCACAACAAAGATTGTAGCCATTATTGGAAAGAAAAATGAGAATGGAAAGATTGAAATTTTAGGATACGGTAACACCCGCTCCACAGGAGTAAAAAGGGGCGTTGTGCTAAATATTGAGCAAACAGTAATCGCTATTAAGCAGGCAGTGGATTTGGCCGAAACTCAGGCAGGGTTGAAAATTACCGATGCTTACGTTGGAATTGCCGGTCAGCATATTCGCAGCATCCGTAACCGGGGTTATATTAACCGCGATTCCTACGATGAAGAAATTTCGAAAGAAGACGTACAGGCCTTAATCGATGATATGTTCAAAATTCCTATCGATGTGGGAGAGGAAATTATTCATGTGCTGCCGCAAAGCTACATTGTAGATAATGAAACCGGAGTAAAAAGTCCGGTGGGTATGTTCGGTAAAAGGCTGGAAGCCAACTTCCATATTGTAATTGGACAAACAGCCGCAGCCAACAACATTAAAAAATGTGTGAATCGGGCAGGCATTAATGTAAAGCGTCTGGTGTTGGAGCCATTGGCATCGGCTGATGCGGTGCTTTCCGATGATGAAAAAGAAATTGGCGTTGCTTTGGTTGATATTGGCGGCGGAACCACCGATGTGGCTGTTTTTTACGATGGTATTATTCGTCATACGGCCGTTATTCCATTTGGTGGAAATGTAGTAACCCAGGATATCAAGCAAGGATGCAATATTTTGGAACGTTATGCGGAACAACTAAAGGTGAAATATGGTTCAGCGCTTGCCGACAAAGCACAAGAAAACAAAGTGGTCAGCATCCCGGGAATCAATGGAAGACCGCCTAAAGAAATTTCATTCAAAAACCTGGCTCATATTATTCAGTCGAGGATGGAGGAAATTATTGCCCAAGTATATTTCGAGATTGAAGCTTCAGGAATGTCGCAGTACTTGGGAGCTGGAATTGTATTGACTGGTGGTGGAGCCCTGTTGAAAAACCTGAGCCAGTTGGTTGCCTTCAAAACCGGAATGGACGTTCGTTTGGGACTACCGAACCAAAGCATTCAGAGCGAAGTAATGGACGAAGTGAACCAACCCATGTTTGCAACCGGTTTTGGATTATTACTTACAGGTTTTGCCGAAAAAGATAGCAGTTGTACTGAAGCTAAACCTCAAGAGGTTAAGAAAGAGAAAAAGATTGTAGTAGAAGCTGTTGCTGACTTAATTCCAGAACCTACGGTTATTGAAACACCCGTTACCGATAAAAAACAAGGAAAGAAAACTATGGCTACCCTATTCGATAATCTGGGCAAATTTTTTGAAGTTGATGACCAGCAAATGTAAAAACCAAGCCGAGGTGTTAACACAAGAACTTAAAAAATAAAATTATGGCCGAAGAATTAATGAATTTTGATTTACCCCGCGATAAATCCTCCATTATCAAGGTAATTGGTGTAGGTGGTGGCGGTGGTAATGCCGTAAATCATATGTTCAGGCAAGGAATCACCGATGTCGATTTCCTTATTTGTAATACCGATGCACAAGCCTTGGAAAACAGCCCTATTCCTATCAAAGTGCAATTAGGCGAAACCCTAACCCAGGGAAGAGGTGCTGGTAATAAGCCGGAGCAAGGCCGCCATGCGGCTATTGAAAGCCTCGACAAAATTTCTGAGGTATTGTCGCACAATACGAAAATGGTGTTTATAACCGCCGGAATGGGCGGTGGCACAGGAACTGGAGCAGCACCCGTAATTGCCGAAGAAGCACGTGATTTAGGAATTCTTACGGTAGGAATTGTTACCTTACCTTTTCGGTTTGAAGGAAAAAGGCGCATGCAACAGGCCATTGAGGGATTAACAAAAATGCGGGAGCACGTAGATGCGTTATTGGTTATTAATAACGAAAAACTCCGCGAAATTTATGGCAACCTTCCATTAACACAGGCATTTGGAAAGGCCGACAATGTATTGGCAGTAGCAGCAAAAGGAATTGCCGAAATTATTACCGTACATGGTTCAGTAAATGTTGATTTTGCCGATGTTCAAACGGTAATGTCTAACAGTGGAGTAGCTCTGTTGGGGTCTGCCATGTCGTCGGGCGAAAATCGGGCTATAATTGCCATTGAGGATGCATTATCGTCTCCCCTATTAAATAATAACGACATTCGAGGAGCAAAAAATATCCTGCTGAATATTGCTTCGGGCCCCGATGATGAAATTCGAATGGATGAAATTGGTTTGATAACCGATTATGTTCAAGAATCGGCAGGCATGAACGCAGATATTATCTGGGGAAATACCCTTGACCCTAACTTAGGCGATAAAGTATGTATTACCATAATTGCAACGGGCTTTGGTACCGACAGTATCCCGGAATATGTGGCACATCAGGCGGAGCAAAAAATTTCAGTTCCACTAATCGAAGTTAAATCGCCGGTTAAAGAGGTTCAGAAACCTTCCCGACCAACCGCTCCCATAAACGATGATGACATTCCTTTTGAAGTAATTGATAGGGGAACATTTAAAGAAAATGATGCACCATTCATTGAGTTGGATACCACAGAAAGGGAATCAACCATTGAGCGATTTGAACTTTTTTCGGATGAAAAACCTGCTAGCAGACCTGTTCCAAAGCAATTAAATCTGGAAATCATCGATTTGGATGATCAAGCGGGTGTGAAAATGGAAAAAGTTACCAAACCTCAGGTATCCTATAGCAACGAGAACGATTTGGAAGAATTGGAAAACGAACCGGCGTATAAACGCAAAAAGGTTTTGTTCGATGAGTCGAAAGAAGAAGCCGCTGAATCGAAAGAAGTATCGCGCTATACGCTAACCGACGAAGAGGGTGTAACACGAATCCGTCAGGAGAATTCTTATTTGTTTGATAATGTGGATTAACCAATAAAGTAAAATAGTAAAAAGGCCGACTAAAAAAAATAGACGGCCTTTTTTGTTTATCGCTTAAAAATGTAAGTCAAGAGGTAAATTATCTTACTGAATTTTAATAAAAGTGAAATTTGTTTATTCCCACAGTATCAGCAAAAAAGATTTATGCCAAAGTTCTTCCAGGATAAGCCAACAATGCTTTTTCCAAAGTTTCCATAGCATTTTTCAAATCCGATTTATTGAGGACATAAGCTATGCGCACTTCATTCAAGCCTTTCCCTTTGGTAGCATAGAATCCAGAGGCCGGAGCCATCATCACGGTTTGATTGTTGTATTCAAAATCGCTTAAAATCCATTGGCAGAATTTTTCGCTGTCGTCGATAGGTAGCTTAACAATGGCATAGAATGCCCCTTTAGGTTTTGGACAAATTACCCCTTCCATTTTATTTAATGCCTCAACCATAAAATTACGACGGCTAATGTGTTCGTCATAAACTTCGGTAAAATATTCT
>JAIFNJ010000129.1 GCA_020047835.1 Bacteroidota bacterium | reverse complement strand
ATTCTCGACTGGGACCAAGCACCTGTTGATTTGGATGCCCATTTTATGAAGGATAATGGATATCACCTATCGTATCATTATACTCGCGTTTTAGACGATGGAAAAGGAGAATTGGATAGGGACGACATGGATGGCTACGGACCTGAAACCATTACCATTCATGATATTGATGATTTAGGTACCTACGATTATTTTGTACACGATTACACCAACCGCAGCAATACCAGTTCTAATGCATTATCGGATTCTAAAGCTACGGTTAAAGTATATGCTGAAGGTCGCTTACTTTATGTGTTCCAGATTCCACAAGGGGAGCCGGGAAACAAATGGTCTGTATTTCGTGTTAGTGAAGGTCAATTTATTGAAACCAATCAAGTATTTTAATAACCATGAAAAAATATCTTTTTGCCTGCTTTGTAGTCCTGTTTGCTTTTTTTACCAGTGCTCAGGACCAAAAACTTGAGGAAATTAAACTTACCGGAATTGTCGGTGAAGCATTAGGTGGAGAGCATCTTTCGCCAGAGCAAGTGAAACAAAAGGCTATTAATGCGGCAAAAATAAAAGCCTTGCAAAAAGCAGGGATCGAAGAAAATATAAAATCATATACTGATTATTTCAGAAGCGAATCGGACAATACCATGGAAGAGTTGTTTACCTCCGATGTACTTTCAAATATTGAAGGAACCGTAAAAGAGATAGAAGTAGTAGATGCCAAACCGGGATTTACCATGGAAAACCAAATTAAATACACGGTTACTATTAATTGCACCGTGGTAAAATATAATGTGAGCAAAGACTTAACTTTTGATGCTTGGATTGAAGGTATAAAACCTTTCTACAAAGCAGGTAGCGGGCTTACATTTACAGTAAAACCAACACTACCTTGCTATATAAGGGCTTTTTGGTTTACCAACGATTCCTATGTTTTGCTACCTAACGATTATGAAAAATCGACCTTGTTGCCCGCTCAAGTAGTAACAACCTTTCCTGACAAAGATATAATTGAATCCTACGAAACAACCATAGATAAAAAGGACAAAGAAACCAACCGGCTGATAATTGTTTTATTAAAAAAAGATATTTATTATACCGGTAGCATGGACTATAAGGAAATTACCGATTGGATTATGTCGATTCCACCGGATGAGCGAATGATTGAATCCTTTGCATTTCAGGTTTTTAAAAATTAAACCAAATAGGTTTTTTCCATCCTAAATGAGAAACAAAGAAAATGGTGTTTAAAAAACAACATAGTCTTTGTTTTTCATTGTTTTAGAAAGCATCAACCCCATTTCATGAAGCTATATTCTGCTCATACAATTGCTCTTTTCCTTTAAATCATGCAATTTTCTTATATTTGCCCAAATTAAAATTCTGAAACAAGTATGTTTAATTTAGGTAAAATAGGAATAGTAGGTGGTGGAAGCTGGGCTACGGCCAATGCAAAAATCATTCTTGAAAAAAAGCAGCCAATCAACTGGTTTATTCACGAAGAAGATGTAGTAGCACATCTCAAAGAGTTTGGAAATAACCCTAAGTATTTGAGTGATGTGGAATTCGACCCCTCGCTGCTGCACTTAACCAGCGACATCAACCAATTGGTGGCTGAATCCGATACCGTGATGTTTATAATTCCATCGGCATACTTGAAATTTGCCTTGGAGGGCTTAACCGTTTCTTTAAAAGATAAAACCGTAGTTACTGCTATCAAAGGAATTGTACCCGACGATAATTTATTAGTGGGTGAATTTATTCATGATAAATATGACGTTCCTTATGAATCAATTGGCATGATTTCAGGTCCCTGCCATGCAGAAGAGGTAGCGTTGGAACGGCTTTCATACTTGACCATAGCCTTTATTCAAGAAGAAAAAGCAAAAGCACTTACCGAAATTTATAACAACCATTATATAAAAACTAACCTTTCCGACGATATACTAGGAACGGAATATGCTGCCGTTTTAAAAAATATTTATGCTTTGGCTGCAGGTATCTGTAATGGATTGGGATATGGTGATAATTTTCAGGCGGTACTTATTTCAAATGCTATCCGCGAAATGAAACGGTTTACCGATACCGTTTACCCCATTGCCCGTGATATAAAAGACAGTGCTTACTTAGGTGACTTGTTGGTTACTGCATACTCACAATTCAGCCGGAACCGATATTTTGGGTCCATGGTGGGCAAAGGTTATTCCATAAAATACATTATGAGCGAGATGAACATGGTGGCTGAAGGGTATTTTGCCTCCAAAGGAATATGGGAAATCAATAAGAAGCACAATGTATCCATGCCAATTGCCGATAGTATTTACCGCATCTTATATGAAAAACAATCCCCTCGCAGGGTAATAAATGAATTGACTCTTAAACTTACATAATACACTAAATATCAAAACAAAACAGAACAATGGGAAACATTAAGATTGATTATTCAAAGACATTGAATTTTATCCGGAAAGAAGACATTTTCGGATTTCAGAGTGAAGTAAAAAAACACATTGAAGCTCTTTATAATAAATCGGGCAAAGGGAACGATTTTCTTGGTTGGGTAAACCTACCTACCTCTATTTCATTCGATGAAATTAAGGATATTCAAACCACTGCCGATAACTTAAAAAAGAACTGCGAAATAGTTGTAGTGGTTGGTATTGGAGGTTCTTACCTTGGATCGAAAGCCGTTATTGATGCGTTGTCGGACAATTTTGCCCAACTTAAGGAACGCAAAAACCCCTTGGTAGTTTTTGCCGGACAAAATATCAGCGAAGACTACATGACGGAATTGCGTGCTATGTTACATACGCGCAATTGGGGTGTGGTGGCTATTTCAAAATCAGGAACAACCACCGAACCTGCTATTGCATTCCGCATTCTAAAAACTGACTTAGAAAAGAAATATGGAAAAACTGCGGCAGCTCAAAGGATTGTAGCCATAACCGATGCAAGCAAAGGAGCATTGCGCACCTTAGCAACTCAGGAAGGATATAAAACATTTATTATACCCGATGATGTGGGTGGACGTTTTAGCGTGCTAACTCCCGTTGGATTGCTGCCTATAGCTATAGCCGGATTTGATATTGCTCAATTGGTAAAAGGAGCCGTGGATATGGAAAAACTCACCGGAGCTAACATACCTTTTGAAGAAAACCCGGCTGCTATTTATGCTGCTACCCGCAATGCTTTGTTGCGCATTGGAAAAGGAATTGAAATAATGGTAAATTACAACCCCAAATTGCATTATGTTGCTGAATGGTGGAAGCAATTATACGGAGAAAGTGAAGGCAAAGAGGGCAAAGGAATTTTCCCTGCCAGCGTTGATTTTACTTCCGATTTGCACAGCATGGGCCAATACATTCAAGAAGGCCAGCGTAATTTGTTTGAAACAGTGCTTTCCGTAAAACAACCCGATACCCAATTGGTGATTGAAAAGGACGCTGGAAACCTAGATGGGTTAAACTTTTTAGCCGGCAAACGCATGGACGAAGTAAATAAAATGGCAGAATTAGGAACCATAATAGCCCATGTTGATGGGGGTGTGCCCAACATTCGTATTGAACTACCACTGCTAAACGAGTACTTTTTGGGTCAATTGATTTACTTTTACGAAATTGGTTGTGGAATATCGGGATATATTTTAGATGTAAACCCATTTGACCAGCCAGGTGTTGAGGCATACAAAAAGAATATGTTTGCCTTGCTCGAAAAACCCGGATTCGAAGCTGAAACTAAAGCGATTAAAGCGAGGTTGTAAACATCCGATCTTGCAAAAAAATAAGAACGCAGATTCTAAGCCTAATTTCAGGTTTAAATCTGCGTTATTTAATTTTTATTTCCGCTGATTAAAAAAGGAAACACCTGTTTAAAACCGATAATAACCACTAACGCTAAAACTTGGTAAAACAGGAAATTCAAGGTTAATATCAAAATCGGACGAAGGGTCGGGTGCTTTTATGGTCTCCCAATTGTGTAATTCAATTATAAGGCCTGCGTCAACCGATATACCGAATTTTTTTGTGATATTAAATTCCCTTCCTCCTCTTATATTCCAGAATAGGTACTCGTCGAGATTGTATTCCAGGTTTTGACGCATATAAACCAAGCCTGTTTTACCATACCATGGTTTTAGATTGGAAAATTCAGAAGTACCGGCAAAATGATACTGGAAATTCCCCGCCAATGAAATCAAGTGATCATCTTTTACGGGACTCGCTCCACCAGTGACTTCAAATTGAAACTGGTTAACGGGTAGCTTTGCACCAACATATAACCACTCAGGAACACCAAAACCAGCGGAAATAGTAAATTTATCTTGGGCTTGCATTGTTATGTGAATCGAATTCAAGACAATGGCCACTAGTAAAACTAAAAAGAGCTTGCTTGTTTTCATGGTCGATTGCATTTAGTAACTATCAACTAGTTTTTTCTGAAACACCTTGTAGTTCCGGGATAAATCTATTATGGATAGATAAAAATACAAAAAAAGGATGAATGCATTATTTTCTATTCACCAAATAAAGTAATATTCAGTGAATACATTCACCAAAAAAGGTATTATTTGGTGAATACGCCTTTTAATTTCAAATCTTTGAAAAGGCTCTTATTATTATTTACCCTGAAATATTCAACCATAAATTGAATATTTCAGGGTTCAATGATTTAAATGGTTTTCATAAGTATTTCCAGAATCTGCACGGCAGCTTTTGAAACAGAAGTTCCCGGACCAAAAATACCTACCACACCAGAATCGTAAAGGAATTTGTAATCCTGTGCCGGGATAACTCCTCCGGCAATTACCATAATATCCTCGCGGCCTAGTTTTTTCAATTCCGAAATAACGGCTGGAACCAAGGTTTTATGGCCGGCAGCTAAGGACGAAACTCCTAATATATGTACGTCATTATCAACGGCATCTTTGGCAGCTTCTTCAGGGGTTTGGAACAACGGTCCCATATCCACATCAAAACCTATATCAGCATAACCGGTGGCTACTACTTTGGCGCCGCGGTCGTGACCGTCCTGACCCATTTTGGCAATCATAATACGGGGCTGGCGGCCTTCTTTTTTAGCGAATTCAGCACACATAGCGCGGGCTTTCTCAAAGTCCGGATCGTTTTTCGATTCGCTTGAATATACTCCTGAAATGGATCGTATCACAGCTTTATACCTCCCTACAACTTTTTCGCAAGCATCGGAAATTTCACCTAAGGTAGCTCTTCTTTTTGCAGCTTCAACGGCTAATTCCAATAGATTGCCCTGGCCGGTTTCGGCACATTTGGTTATGGCATTTAATATTTCTTGAACTTCCTTATTGTTCCGGTTTGCTTTCAGTTCTTTGATTCTTTTCACTTGAGCATCACGAACAGCAGTATTATCAATCTCCAAGGTTTCCAATGGATCCTCTTTTTCCAGACGGTATTTATTTACCCCAACAATGGTTTGGGTTCCGGAATCAATCTTAGCTTGCGCTCTTGCCGCTGCTTCTTCAATGCGCATTTTAGGAATCCCGGTTTCAACCGCTTTTGACATGCCTCCCAATTCCTCCACCTCTTCAATCAATTTCCAGGCCCGTTGTGCTATTTCATGGGTTAAGCTTTCCACATAATAGGAACCTGCCCAGGGATCCAACGAACGGCATATCTGGGTTTCTTCCTGCAAATAAATTTGTGTATTGCGGGCTATACGTGCCGAAAAATCGGTGGGCAAGGCAATGGCTTCGTCCAAGGCATTGGTATGCAAACTTTGAGTGTGGCCTAAGGCGGCCCCCATAGCCTCAATGCAAGTGCGGCCAATGTTGTTGAACGGATCCTGCTCGGTTAAGCTCCAACCACTTGTTTGTGAGTGGGTGCGCAGCGCCAGCGATTTCGGGTTTTTGGGGTTGAACTGCGATACCAGCTTTGCCCATATCATCCGGGCAGCGCGCATCTTTGCAATTTCCATAAAATGGTTCATTCCTACGGCCCAGAAGAACGAAAGTCTTGGGGCAAATGCATCAATGTCAATTCCGGCTTTGATTCCAGTGCGTAAATATTCCAATCCATCGGCCAAGGTGTAAGCCATCTCAATGTCGTTGGTGGCACCTGCTTCCTGCATGTGGTAGCCCGAAATGGAAATGGAATTGAACTTAGGCATGTATTTCGAAGTGTATTCAAAAATATCGGCTATCGATTTCATGGAAAATGCCGGTGGAAAAATATAGGTATT
>JAIFNJ010000167.1 GCA_020047835.1 Bacteroidota bacterium | reverse complement strand
TCGGAACGGTATTTTACCAATAATCTGGAAAACGGGGTACAGTATATTCTCGAGAAAGACCGGTTTCATTTTGACACTTGGCTTGATTGGCAAAACTTTATTTTTCCGTCGGATGATGAACAGGAAAAACTTACCGCCGGTATTTCAGCCATACCATCGGTTTTAAAAACCGAGGAGTGGGAAATTAAGCTGCCCGTATCCTTATTGGTTGGGCATCAAGGTGGCCAAATTGATACCAACGAGGTACCCATGAAAACTTTAGTAAATGCTAGTCTAGGTATTAAAGCGGAAAAAAGGATCAATTACAAATTCTTGGATCATATTTCACTTGAATCCCACCTAATTGGGTTTAAAGATAATTCTCCGACCATGAACAGTTTGTACCCAAAAGGGTGGGGATTGCTCAATCAATTAACATGGAGCAAGGAAAGCAGTTATTTTCAGGTTGAATACTGGAAATCTTCTCAGTTTCTTTCCATAATGGGGCATCCTATTTACCAGAGTTATTCCGAGAAAGGCGTAGGTTACCACCAAGAAAGCAGGGAGTTGCTTAATTTTCACCTGTTTTATTCCAAAAACATCTACCAAGGTATTTATTTAGGGTTTATGGGCGACACCTATTTTGACTTAATTAACAGCAATTTCGATTACAGCATGGGACTCACCTTAATAATCAAGCAAGATTTCTTTTTAACACGACGATAAAAAGCAGGTAACTCATAATTTCAAATCCTGCAGGAATCTCAAAAACTTTAGGGTCAATAGGTACATCAATTGCAATTTCTTTGGCTTCAATAAAAGAATGATCTCCATTTTCATCTAAAAAATCAGCTTTTACAACAAATTCTTTCCAAATCCAGTATTTACCTTTGCCCTCTTCCGATTCATTAAACACATAAACATCACAGTTTTTGCCCATCACCATTTCTTGACCTACTTTCCCTTTGCCGCTATTTGTAATAGCGCTCATCATTTCCTGCAAATCAACTCCACCTGCCGAGGAGCCACCATAAGCATCAATCGATTTTTCCTTGGCATCGATGGGAAATTTCATGACTTGTTTTTCGTCATAATTAATTACAAACATGGTTTCCTGAGTAATAATGGTGCGGGAATGATCAGAAGTACCAGCATTTGTTCCAGATAAATCAAAACATTGTTTTTTTCCATAGTCATCAAAATAAATGGAGTAATTGGTAAAGCTCCCAGAATACTCGTAGCGATAAGAAATTTTTCCGCTTTTTGCTGAAAATAAATTGCCAGCATGCTGCGCCAGTAAACCAGATGCCGTAATTAGTGCTAATAATAAAAAAATACTTGATTTCATGGGAAAGTGGATTATTGTTTATACTAAAAATGGAAAACCAGTCTCAAAATTTCAGCAATAAATGCATCCAGAAGAGATTTGAATTCAAAGTTAAAAAATTTGATTTGTTTGATGGTTTATGAATCAACCTATTTTATTAAATTATCATCATGCTATTATTCCTTGTTTTAAAAATAGTTATCTTCGAAACGAATAAACTTAAACCCAATGAAAAAAATTATTCTTAGCAATACCTTTTTAATCATTGTTTTATCTTCGTTTTCACAACTCGATCAGAAAAATTTTGAAAAGACTTTTAATCAAGAGATTGATGCAGTTGAAGGCGAAAACTCTGTTCAAAGGGAAAATCATTCTGCTTTATACCAATACGTACCTCCACAACAAGTGCCAGAATGGTTTATTCAACCCATGGTGTCGGATAAAAACGAGGTTTTTGCCATTGGCATCTCCGATCCAGGATTAGATTCTATCCAATCAATGCAACAGGCTGTTTACCGAGCTGAAATTATGGCCAATGTTTTATTAAAATCAACCACCCAATTGCTCTGCGATTTCTTTTTAAATGAAGTCGATAAATCGACCAATATTGTTTATGAGCATTTTACCCGCATCACTTCAAAAATTCCTTTTACAAGCGAATATTATACGGTGGTTGATTCGTTCCGTAATGCATTCGATGAAACATTGGTGCTTATTAAGTACACAACACCAAAAGCAATAGAATCAACCGAATTGGGCGAAATTAATTTAGAATTTTATAAAAATGAAACAGAAAGCTCTTCCCAGGGAGAACTGGAGTCAATTTATGAGCTACAAGTAAAATCGCCAAGCGCCCCAGAACCAAAGGTGCATTTTTATCAGTTAACTGAATTTGGACCCCGTTTCGATGTAATTAGTGATTTGAAAGGGCAAGAAGTTCAGATTCCAATATATTCGCTCTCGTACCAAGGTATTCCTGCATTAGACTCGGTAAATCAATGTTATTTTTCGCACGGCTTATGGAAAGAATACCTCAAATCGGTAATGACCCAAATTATTGAAACTGCCCGCGTAAAACCTGGAAGCATTAAATTTCTGGGGGATGCCTACCAAAAAAGTTCCTATCAAAAATTAACCCGGGGAATCTCCGTTAACAAACAACGGTTTGTAATTACAGGTATTAAAGCAAAAGAAAATAAATTATTGGTAATGATGCAGGAACTTCCACTTGATGAATGACACATTTCCATCTCTTGATAAAAACACCATTTCAGTTGTTAACAATTCATGAAAGGATTGAGCAATAAATTAACTAAGGGTAACGCATATTTAGTTATATTTACGACTCTGATAAATTAAATAATTAACTGATTAACTTATTGATACTATGGCTAAAGAACCAAAAGCGGCAGCAACTGATGTAAGTAAAGAAAAACTTAAAGCATTACAGCTTACTCTCGATAAAATTGAAAAGTCGTATGGCAAAGGTGCCATTATGAAAATGGGTGATTTTGTGGTGGAAGAAGTGCCTACCATAAGCACTGGCTCTATAGGAGTTGACTTGGCACTTGGAATTGGTGGCTTTCCCAAAGGGCGTGTCATTGAAATATTTGGCCCTGAGTCGTCCGGTAAAACAACTCTGGCTATTCATGCTATTGCCGAGAGCCAAAAAGCCGGCGGAATTGCCGCATTTATTGATGCTGAACATGCCTTCGACCGCTTTTATGCTGAGAAATTGGGTGTGGATATTGAAAACCTTCTGATTTCGCAACCCGATAATGGTGAGCAAGCGCTGGAAATAGCCGACCATTTAATTCGTTCAGGAGCCGTTGATATTATTGTTATTGACTCGGTAGCTGCGTTAACTCCCAAAGCTGAAATTGAAGGCGAAATGGGCGATTCAAAAATGGGGTTACAAGCCCGGCTAATGTCGCAAGCATTGCGGAAACTGACTGCAAATATTTCAAAAACACGGACCTGTTGTATTTTCATTAACCAATTGCGCGACAAAATTGGAGTTATGTTTGGTAACCCAGAAACTACCACAGGTGGTAATGCCCTAAAGTTTTATGCATCCGTAAGGGTCGATATCCGCAAAATAGGTCAGATAAAAGATAGCGAAGAAATAACTGGCAACCGGATTCGCGTTAAAATTGTGAAAAACAAAATGGCTCCCCCATTCCGCAAGGCGGAATTTGATATCGTATATGGCGAAGGAATTTCAAAAACCGGTGAAATTATCGATTTGGGAGTTGAATATAATATTATTAAAAAGTCCGGTTCCTGGTTCAGTTATGGCGAAACCCGCTTAGGACAAGGACGTGAAGCCGTTCGGGCTTTATTGATGGACAATCCTGAGTTATCAGCTGAATTGGAGAAAAAAATTGTGGAAGTTATTTCTAAGAGTCCCATTAAAATTACTGAGTAAACAAAACGGACCTTTTCTGATTTGATTCCTAAAATAGTTACACACCTGTTTCTTTTAAAGCAGGTGTGTTTTGTTATTGCAGTTTTAAAAGCGCGAAATTATTTGCTGTTATAAAGATTGCAGATATGTGTATATTATTTCTTCTACCATTTGTATATTTGAGTCCGGAAAAGAACTACAAGTGAAAAATGAAATTGAAGACAATGCTTTTTAATAAGTAATTCAAAACAGATGAACTATTTCATTCCAATAGCAGTGTTTTTTTTAACATTGGCTGCATGCAACCAACCAAAAACCAGCCAATCTGAGCAGGAAGGCAAACCTCTATCAGATTCCCTGCGGATTGATTCTATTACGCAACTCATACGGGAAAATCCCCGGAAAAGTGAATTTTACTCAAACCGCGCCGACATTTATTTGGAATTGGGAAATTTGGCCAGTGCCATGAACGACCTAACCATTGCCAATCGGCTCGATTCTCTGAACCCCATTTATTACATAAAACTAGCCGACTTTTATTTACAGTTAGGAAAATCGGAAACTATAAATTCACTGCTTCTTAAGGGAAATAAATTAATTCCCAACAACAAAGAGATTCTCTATCGCTTGGGAAATTTGTATTTTTATATTCAGGACTATAAAAAAGCCCTCACTTATCTTAATCAGGCAACTGAGTTGGATCCTTTTTATGCACAAGCATTTTTTACTAAAGGATTAGTATTTATTGAAACAGGAAATATTCCGAAGGCAATTACCAGTTTACAAATAGCTGTGGATCGGGAGCCCGACTATTACGATGCATACATGCAACTGGGGCTTTTATTTGCCGCTAAAAGCGATTCCTTAGCAGTTGCCTATTATAACAACGCCTTGCGAATAATTCCCGATAGTTATGAGGCGCTGTATGCAAAAGCCATGTTTTATCAGCAAACAAAAAAACTGGATCAAGCCATAGCAACCTATCAATACCTGCTCAATGAGGTTTCTAACGAATTTCCTTATGTTCATTTTAATTTAGGATATATTGAAATGACCTATTACGGTGAATATGAGCGGGCCATTGCTTATTACGACAGTGCTTTGATATACAATCCAATCTTTCCGGATGCCTTATGTAACCGTGCTTTTTGCTATGAAAAGACAGGTAAAAAAGAAGAAGCCCGTGCCAATTATATGAAAGCACTGGAACAATCGCCAAATTACCCATTGGCAATAAAAGGATTAAACCGGCTTGACGGTAAATAATGGTTAATACCGAATTTTAAGATTTTGAGAAAAAGGAATAATGGAAAACAATAATAGCAACTACTTTGAATTACATAATTAACGATAAAATTAAATATTATGAATAAACTTTTTTGGATAGTATTAGTGGCCGGTTCATTTCTTGCATCCTGCCAAACAAAGCAACCGGATGCCGTACCGGAGGAAATTTCTGACTTTAGCGGAACCTTAACTCAAGCAGAAAAAGATAAAGGAATTTTAACTCCGGAGATTCTATGGAAATTTGGTCGCATTGGCGGTGGAGCACTTTCACCCGATGGCAAACAAGTAGTTTATAGTGTTACCCGCTACGACGCCAAAACTGGTAAACGCACCTCAAATATTTATGTAGTTCCTTCAGACGGTGGTGAGCCTGAAAAATTAACCGAAGACCGGTTCTCCGATGTGGCTCCTGTTTGGACTCCCGATGGAAAACAAATTGTATTTTTATCGAACCGGTACGGCGATTACCAAATTTGGGTTATGAACCCCGATGGTACAGCCCGTTTGCCTTTTTCAGATATTGAGGGGGGCGTGAATGCTTTTAGTATTTCACCCAGTGGCAAGCACCTGTTTTATACCAAAGACGTAAAACTAGATACCACCATTACCGAAAAACATCCCGATTTGCCCAAAGCCAATGCTTTGGAAGCCGATAACCTGATGTACCGCCATTGGAACGATTGGACCGACTACAGCTTTTCACACATTTTTGTATCAGAAATTGGAAGCGGCTTAGTGAAACCTGGCAAAGATATTCTGCTGAACGAAAAGTGGGATTCCCCATTGGCACCCAATTTCGATGAATCGGAAATTAGCTGGAGCCCCGATGGAAAGACCATTGCTTACACCTGCAAAAAACTGTATGGCCGCGATTTTGCGGTTAGTACCAATTCCGACATTTATTTGTACAACCTGGAATCGGGCGAAACCCAAAACATTTCAGCCAACAATATGGGCTATGATAAAAACCCGGTTTTTTCGCCCGACGGAACCAAAATTGCCTGGCTGAGTATGAAAACCAATGGCTACGAATCGGACAAGGAGCGGTTAGTGGTGATGGAATTAGCTTCTGGTAATCAAGTAATTGTGAATGATACCTGGGACCAAAATGCTGCGAATTATATCTGGTCCGAAGATGGTTCCGAAATCTATTTCCTGAGCGGTATCAAAGCTACCAGTCAAATTTATAAAGTAACGCTGGCTACTAAAGAATTTACCCAACTGACCAAAGGACAGCACAATTACAACAGTTTCAGCAAATCTGGAAACCTATTGGTAGGGGCTAAAACCACACACCAAATGGCCGCCGAATTGTTTACCATCGAAGCCCAAACCGGCCTTGAAAAACAACTGACTTTCGAAAACAAAGCCATCTACAATGACATTAAAATGGGGCATTCAGAAGAGCGTTGGGTTAAAACCACCGATGGCAAGCAAATGCTGGTATGGGTGGTTTATCCCCCCAACTTCGACCCCAATAAGAAATACCCAGCACTGCTTTATTGCCAGGGTGGACCGCAGTCGGCAGTAGATCAGTTTTTCTCGTTCCGTTGGAACTTTGCCATAATGGCGGCCAACGATTATATTATTGTAGCACCCAACCGCCGCGGCTTGCCTTCGTTTGGCGAGGAGTGGAATGCCCAGATATCGACCGATTATTACGGACAAAACATCAACGATTACCTGTCGGCCATTGATGCCATTAAAACCGAACCTTTTGTGGATGCTAACCGATTGGGATGCGTGGGCGCCAGTTACGGTGGTTACTCGGTGTTTTACTTAGCCGGGCATCACCAAAAACGGTTCAAAGCATTCATTTCGCATTGCGGCATGTATAATTTGGAAAGTTTTGCCGCTGCCACCGAAGAAAGTTTTTTCCCCAACCACGATTTGGGCGGTATGTATTGGGAAACCAAAAACCAGGTGGCCCAAAAAGCGTTTGCGAATTCACCCCATAAGTTTGTACAAAACTGGGATACCCCCATCATGATTATAACCGGAGGAAAAGACTTTCGGATTCCATATACCGAATCGCTGCAGGCATTCAATGCAGCCCAGTTGCGAGGAATCCCCAGCCGGTTGTTGTATTTCCCCGATGAGACCCACTTTGTGGTGCAGCCCCAAAATTCCATATTGTGGCAGCGCGAGTTTTTCCGATGGTTGGATACCTATTTGAAGTAGTTCATCAATAAACAATCCCAATTGGTTACAACAGCCAGTTGGGATTTTTTATCTAAAGTATCTCAATCACTCCGTTAATTTTTTTCTCCATTGGAGCATTCCCTTCAATCCAATGTATGGTAAACCCCTCCCGCTCCATCTTGCGAAACCAGGTCATTTGCCGTTTCGAGAACTGGTGAATAGCCACATTCAGCTTCTCAACCATGGTGTTGTAGCTGAATTCGTTGGCTAAATACTGGGCAATAAACTTATATTCCAATCCATAGTAAACCAGCACCTCGGTCGGAACTCCTTTATGAAGCAAGGCTTGCACCTCGTCTATCATTCCCTGGCGTAACCGTTGTTTCAACCGTTCAGTAATCCTGTTTTTCACCGTTTGCCGATCCAGTTCAATCCCTACAATCAACGAATTAATGGTCGGAAATACGGAATTGGTGGCTGGGTGGCTCGCGTAAAAGGTAGCAATTTCAATAGCCCTGATAGCCCGTTCTTTATTATCCGCATCGCTTTTATTGTGGAGTGGTTTCATTTCGGCTAGTTTACTTGCGAGCTGAGGTAAATCAAAAATCTCCAATTCTGCCCTTAACGTCTCATTTTTAGGGACATCAATTAACCGGTAGCCTTTCAAAACTGCCTCAATATACATTCCGGAACCGCCACACAAAATGGGAAGTTTACCTTTTTCACGAATGGCAGTATAAGCGTTTAAAAAATCAGCCTGATATTGAAACACATTATACTTTTCGCCGGCATCCACCAAATCAATCAAATGGTAAGGTACCGCAATACCATCCACGGTGTAATCGGCCAAATCTTTTCCGGTACCCAAATCCATACCGCGATAAACCTGACGGGAATCGGCACTGATGATTTCACCGTTCAACTTTATTGCTAAATGAGCCGCAAGGGTTGTTTTACCGGTTGCAGTAGGGCCAATTATAACGAGCAGGTCAATTGGATTTTCAATCATTTTATCTTTTTCGTAAACAATAAACTATCAGTAAAAATAAACTATTTTTGTATCCGATTTTTAGAAACCAAACCGTTTTACAGAGTAACTTTCGTTATGGTTTTATTCGAATCAAAATTAAAAACAGCTACCGATGAATTTTGGACCGATTAAAAATAGAGTGCAAGCCCTTTTGGTTGACCCGAAAAAAGAGTTTTTAGTAATCAAAACTGAAAACCGAACGAGTACATTCATTTTGAATAATTATGTTTATCCTTTGATGCTGGTTTTTATTATTACCACATTCATTGGGAGTGTTGTTTTTGGTAATGACACCCTTCTGGATGGAATTATCAATTTTGTTTTCAGTGTTCTGGTGACCATTCCTGCACTATTTTTATCTATTTATATCGGCATTTGGACCATGAAAATGGTCTTCCCAAAAGTTAACCTGAAATATCAGAATTTTAAATTAAACCTACCGGAATTAAAGATTGAAACCCTGGGGCTTAAAACGTTTACCTTAATAACGTATTCATTGACTCCGGTATATATTTCGATGATTGTTTCCGGGGTATTTCCCGGGTTATCAAAATTGATTAATTTGTTTGGGTTATACGGAATTATAATATATTGGTTAGGAGCTGACATTTTAATTGACGAAATGATTCCAAAAAACCGTAACCTATTTATCATTCTCAGCTTAACCATTTTTATTGCGTTATTCTTGATTATGAGGTTAGGCATGAAATCACTCTTTGAATTATTTTTATAAAGGAATTATCATGAGGGCAACAAGCACCATAAGGCTTAAAAACCGAAAAGCCACCTTTTTATACGAAATTCTTGAAACTTGCACTGCGGGAGTTCAATTGTTAGGTACCGAAATTAAGTCAATCCGCAATGGTAAAGCCAGTCTAACCGAGACCTATTGTGCTTTTATGAACGGAGAACTTTTCATCAGAAATATGTATGTTGCTGAATACGAAATGGGAGGTTATGTTAATCATGAACCCCGGCGCGACAGAAAACTTCTTTTAAACCGACAGGAACTGAATAAATGGAATAAAAAAATGAAAGAGCGGGGTTTTACCATTGTCCCGTTATCGCTGTTCATTAATGCCCATGGAATTGTAAAAATTGATATTGCATTAACCCGAGGTAAAAAACACTTCGATAAACGCGAAGATATTAAAGAAAAAGACAACAAACGGGAAATGGATCGGGAGCATAAAGTGAGATAGTATCTCACTAAGCAATCAAAATAAAAAAATATTTTTAAGAAATTATTGGTTAAAGAAGAACTCCTGCAACTCATAAATATCGCCGGGTGTAAGAGTCGATTTCATTTCAAAAATTGCATCTATCGCCTGCTGCAACTCCTCGTGCGAAATATACTTATCTTCATTCACATCAACCACTTTGAATTTTTCCGGTATCTCTTTGTTTCCTTGTTCGCTTTTAGCCTCGGTTGTTTTCTTATATAACTTAACTTCGCTTCGTTTTACAGCTTCCGGATCGTAAAGCAATACAATAAGGTGGGCATCCATGATTTTTATTCCATTGGCCCCAACTGCAAAGGTTCCTGGAGCCGTGTTCAATTGCTTATCCATGTAATCAGGAACACCATCCTTATCTGTATCATCCGGACAACCTTTATAATTTACCTTAACTTTTTCCGGGGTTTGAGGGCATTCATCGTTGAAATCATCCACTCCATCCCCATCGATATCATCCCCATCGGTTACGGTAAATTTGAGGTTTTTAAAGTTTTCTACGGCAGCTATTTCATCGGCAGGTGAGAACAAGTCAAAGGTCAAAGCGGCATAAGTATTCATAATCAGGTCGTTTTTCCATCCCGATCCACCTTTTACATTATCAATGTAATCAGACATGGTTACATGGAACGTTGCTCCCAAACGACATTTTACCCTATCCGATACGGTAACATTAACACCCATATCTACCGGGACAGCAAAACTGGTTTTAGAATATGGACCATAACCGTATAAATCGAGTTCCCTCAAATCGGTTTCATAATTATAATCACGTTGTATTACCGAACCATAAACACCCACACCTTGCTCCACATCACGAATGGTTCCATCAGACCAATAATTGTAAACCTGATTGGTTTCATTTCTAAAATCTCCCTTTGGAGTAAATTGCAGGATCTCAGCTCCTAACGAAAAATAGGGATGAATGGGACGTTGTCGTTTCAATAAATGGTTAAAATTGTAATACAAGGATACCCCACCCATAAACAAACTGGTAGAGAAGTTACGCGTATTGTCTATTTTGCCTTGGTATTCATTTCCAGTAACATTACCAAAAGTCCCTTGAAATTCAATATCAAAATTTTTGCTGATGTTTCTCGAGATGGACACCCGATAGGATGATAAGCCATTCAGCGGCCCGCCTAAGTAATCATTCACATCGCCAATAAAAGTGAATGATCCCATACCTGCACCAATAATTGGCTTAAATGCGCGACCTTCGGTGATAACCTCTTCTTCGAGCAATAGTGTTTCGTAATCGGCATCAAGCTGCTGAGACCAACCCTTAAAGGCTAGTAATAAAAATATGGATATGAGATAAGGCGCAACTTTCATTAAATGGTATGATATGGCTGCGAATTTAATAAAAAGGTTGAAACTATTCGTACCATTTTTGATTCGCTATCATTAATGCTTCTTGCACTGTAATGCGCATTCCGCTATTATAGGCAGCTACAAAGGCATCCTGAATGGGAGTGTTATTCCAAACATAAATCCGATAGTCGCGGGCATCGCGGTAAATTCCAAAGTTGCCCACGGTATATTTATTCCAACCGTCGTGTATCTCTACCTGAACATCATCGGTAATATTTAACCGTTTAAAATAATTTTTTCCTACTAACTTATGACCAGCTGCAATTTGAACCCGATACGACACACCATTTTCCGGTAATGGAATAGAGGTTATTGCTGCTAAATTATTCATGTAATTTTCGGTATTAGCTTCCTTTTGCTTTGCTTGCTTTTGCTCCACATCATACATGTTAGGATTTGCGTTTGCCGTTTCATCAGTAGTCTTTTCTACCGGATTGCTGGTTTGGTTCGATGTGTTGCTTTGGTTCGTATAGGTGTCAGTTTGCAATGGCTTGGTTTCTTGTTGTGTTTCTACAGGCGTATTTTGATTGTTAACCACCGGAGTAACGGTTTGCGCAACCAAATCTTCCCCGGCAAAGGTCGATAAATCAACGGCGCGTTCCCCAATATTAAGTGTTTTAGTCCGCTCATTTTCGGCATACGAAAAAGTACCTGTTATCAAAAACGCTTGATTTGATATTTCGCCTTCCGGAATTAATTTATAGGAAACCACAAACTGAGCTTCTGGCGGCATGTTCATCCATAAAAACTTTATGATGGAGTTTTTAAAAGTGAAAATTGAATTTTTGCTTTTAATACTTTCAGCCCTATAGCCTCTGGGTATTTGTTCCTGAATTTTTCCAAACTCTTTCAACTCGCCTTTGTTAATCATTAAATTAACTATTACCTCATTGTTTTCATTAAGGTAAGGCTTTTGCCGAACACAATCAATATTTTTAAGGCTTACATTTTGATAGGAATAGGTGGTTTGAGCTTGCTCTGCAGTACCAGCGGCGGTTTCATCTCCAATAATTACAACAGATTTTGGAGCAGCACTGATAGTCTGAACCGTATTATTTTCAATATATGAGAACTTACCTTCGAACGAAAAATTTCCTGAAACAGTGGGAGCCACTTGAATAGCGTAAGAAATTACAACCGTTCTGTCGAAAGGAACTTGCATCCATTGAATCTTTACTTTTTGATCTTCGAATTTGAATTCACCATTAGCACTTTGGCGGGCAACTGCTGTAAAACCTACTGGAAGTTCTTGTTGGAAGCGGGCAAAACCTTCAATATCCCCCTTATTAATAGTTATTTCAATTACAAATTCTTCACCGGCTTTGGCACTTTCCGGCATGTTTACATCAAGCGTTACCTGACTGCTAATAAAGCTGAATAAAGCCAGCACACCAAGGATTACAGGAATAATTATTGATCTGAACATAGGGCTTGTTTATACTTTTAGCCTGAATAATAGTGCTAAAGTAAATAAAAACCTCATAAAATCAAATAGTGCTTGGGGTTACGACCTTTAAAGTTGATAAATTGTTAATAAATTATGATAATGATGCCAATTTATTGCCTCATTTCAAAAAAACGTAGGAATTGATTCTAGTTATACATCTCATTTTTATTGCCTAAAAGAATGTTGTTTACTTTTCCAAAAATAAATTGTCTGCTCTTTTGTTTTTCTAACTTACTCGCTTAATTTTGATTAATGCAATTCCTTGTTATAATCATTTATACCCCAACGGTTTTTGCACACCAGCTCAAATTGAAATGTTTATGAAATTTATGTTCAAGCCGTGCTTTCTTCTCATAGCACTTTTAGTCCTTTCAATTCAGTTAACTTATAGTCAGGATGATTCTAAATTTGGAATTGAAAGTGGGTATGGTTATTATGAAGGTCTATATATTGGAGGGAAGTATAAATATCAAAAAAGGCTTTTCATTAATGTGGCTTTTGGAACGTTGAGCTTTGTTTCTAATAACGAGAGTTACTATTCCATTACTATTAAAAACGATTTGGGTTTTAATCTTAAAAAAGACCCCAATAAACCTTGGTTTAGTTGGTGGTTTTCGGGCAAAATAGTTTATTGGAGGTATGAAGATCCTTATTATATCTGGAATGTTATGTCATTCATCCCAACAATAGAAAAGAATTTTAGGATTTCAAACCGATTGGATTTTCGGGTAGGAATGGGACCTTCAATAAAGTTGGTATTAGATTTTCAAAGAAAAACATTTGAAGAAGTGGGCTGGCCCTATAATGTTAGGCCTAATTTTAATTTAATGCTAATCTATCATATTTAATGAAAAATCTGATTATCACCATATTGTTACTATTCATAGTGTCGTGTGATAAAATACATTATTATCCCGACAGACCTTTTTATAATGTAAAAACAAAAATATTGGCCCATCGAGGAGGTTGCAGGTATAGCTATCTAGATAATTTGCCCGATAAAATTGAACATTCGCTTGAATTGGTCTCAGGCGTTGAGATTGATATTCAAATATCAAATAACAGAACGTTATGGATTTCACACAATATGAGATTACCAGATTGTGATTCTTATCAAAATACTTGTTTTATAGAATCATCTGATTCAAAAATTGTTCAAATTGATTCTTGCTTGGGGTCCGATGAAGGTATTTACAGGCTTGAGTATATATTTTCAACCATTGCAAATTCTAATCCTCAAAAGTATATTTCTATAGATGTTAAAGCTTGGACGCCTTGCAATGTTGGGGATTTAGATATAGGTGGCATGATGAATGTTATTGGAGAAGAAATTATTGCCCTTACTAATAAATATGACCTTGGCGGAAGAATAATGATTGAAAGCGAAACAGCCTCATTTCTAAACTTTGTGAAAAATCAAAGTAGTGGAATTGAAACATATCTGTGCACTTGGGGGGATTTTGAAAGAGGAATGCTCATTTGTTTGGAAAATGGTTTTTCTGGAATATCATTTTATTATAAATACAAGGAGGAAATAACCAAAGATCATATTTATATGATCCGCAAAAAAGGACTAAAAATACAACTTTGGACTGTAAACGATACCAATGATATAAAAGAAGCTTTTTCGCTTAATCCCGATTTTATTCAAACAGATGAAATAGAATTTGCATCAATTTATGATGAATTATTAATGAATTAAAGCACACAAAATTTCAGGAGTTGTTAATGACAATTAATGTATAATTTGGATAATACATTCATCAATGGAATTCAATCCCCATAAGTGAAATATCATCAAAATAATCGTTGGTGCCTCGGTAAGTATCCAACTCATCAATTATTTCATCAATCACAAAGTTTATACTGTGCTCTTTAACCATGCAATCAGCCATGGGCTGGGTACCAAACTGTTCGTTATTGGTGTTTTCTAATTCTGCAATGCCATCGGTATAGCAAATTAACTTGCTCCCTTTACTAACGGTCAATTTGGCCAAATTTATTTTAGGTATTTCGTCGAACATACCTATTCCCATGCAGCCCTCGGAAAGCATAATGATGTTATTCCCCTCTTTATCGAAAAACACCGGAGGATTATGACCGGCATTAATGTATTCCATTTCGCGGGTTTGCGTATTGAACCGGGCAATAAAAAGAGTAATGAACTTTTCTCCATTGGCATTTTCCATTACCCGATCGTTCAATTTATTTACTGTTTGTTTTAATGGTAGGTTTGCAGAAAAAAGGGCCCTTACGTTTGCCTGAAAATTAGACATAAGCAGTGCAGCAGAAATTCCCTTCCCCGATACATCGGCAATGCAAAATCCATATTCAGTATCGTTCAAACGAATAAAATCATAATAGTCGCCACCCACTTCAAAATGAGGAAGGTAATAGGCGGAAGCATGAATTCGATCGTTATTGGGAAGTGACCTTGGGTTAGGTATAAGCATGGTTTGCATTCTGGAAGCTAATTCAAGCTCCTTTTTAAACGCTTCCTGACGCACATTTTCATCCACCAACCGTCTGTTCTCAATGGCTACAATTATGATATTGGCCAAAGTTTGAATAAAAAGCAAATGCTTGATTGTTGGGCTCATTCCAGCTCTCTCTTCATCAATATCTCCAATTATAAGGTATGCAATGGGTGATTCGTGATGATATACCGGTATAATAACATCAAACAGTTCTAAATTGGGATTTAATGCAACGGAAAGATTGGTTATCTGTTTATAATACAAGAGGTCAGTCTCAACTCGGATACCCGCTGGAATATTCCGATGTATTCCTTCAGATATAATGCATTCCCATTTTTCATTATAGCGATACATCAGTATTTTACCAATATTTAAATCATCGCGTAAAATTGAAATAAAATGCTCAAGCAGCTTCTTAACAGGTACATTCTCGTTAATCAACAAGGTAACATGCAACAAAGCATCCAGTTTGTAATTACTAAACTGCAACCGTTTAAAAGATGCTTTTTCTGAACTTGAAGCCATATATTACCGGTTAACAAACACTTAAAGATAGCTTTTACGTTATTTTAGTTATTAACTTTTTGCCCTCTCAGAGTAAGATTTATCGCGGGTGTCAATTTTAATGCGGTCGCCGGTATTGATAAACAAAGGTACCATAACCGTTGCTCCTGTTTCAATGATAACCGGTTTTAGGGTATTTGTGGCGGTATCGCCTTTTACCCCAGGTTCGGAATAGGTAACTTCTACGTCAATAAATGGTGGAAGAGCTACTTCTAAAGGCATTTCCTTTTCGGCATGGAAAACTATTTCCACTAATTGCCCTTCTTTCAATAGGTCATAACCATCAATCAAAGCTTCGGGTATCGAGGATTGCTCAAAAGTTTCAGTGTGCATGAAATTGTAACCGGCCTCGTCTTTATATAAAAACTGATAAGGCCTTCTTTCAATACGAACTGTGTTAATTTTTACTCCTGAGGTAAAGGTATTATCAACCACTTTTCCGGTTTCAAGGTTTTTTAATTTGGTGCGTACAAATGCCGGCCCCTTGCCTGGTTTTACGTGCTGAAACGAGACAATGGTATATAGCTTACCATTATACTCAAGACACAAACCATTTCTAAAATCTGAAGTATCTGCCATAATTAAATCTATTTTCTGTTTTATAAATTTTTTGCAAAAGTAATCGAAAACCTTAAAAATTCAAGTTAACTTCCGATTCCTTTATAATCAGTACAATAATATACACAAAATTTGCGTACGGTGGTTCCATTCCGTTTAATAAGAATTGGATCCAATTCAATATAGGATTTAAAATATTTTGAAAGTTCAGGAATTTTATCGCCTGACTTTAAATCATGGGTAAATCGTGGGTGCGAATCTATAAATAAGGCATTTTTCCCTTTGAGTAATAGTAAATTGTCGCCAATATAATTATAATGTAACGCATGTTTTCCAATGATATTTCGCCCATATATTTTTTGGTTGGTAAAAAACATTAATTCGGCTGTAGTTTTATAATTGTCAGCTGAAAAAATAAAGGCATCGGGATAATCCTTTTGCAACTCCATGGTTTTATCTGAAAGCTCTTCCCACCCATACCAAGTGTCATCGCTTTTTACCGGAACCGGATACCATATAACTTCAACCATTATTATTATATGAAAAACGGCGCTTAACAGTAAATGCCATTTTATCCATTTTTCGTGAATAAACTTACCCAAAATAATAATACCTGTAATATAGGTAGGCATCAGCCAATTAAGTTTTACCCAATAGAAAAACGAAACCATGTAAAAACCCAAAAACATGGGTATAAAGAAGGAAAACAGAAACCACAATTCCGGATTAATCTGATTCGGTTTTTTAAAAATTCTACCAAAATACCGGAACATTATCCACCAAAGCCCAACATATATTATAGGTAAAAGAAGGAAAAACTGGGTCCCAATTAAGCCTAAGAAATTATGTATTGTTAATCCCGAGACGGATTCAGCTCTTTCCGATGATTGAAATGCAAAGGAGGCAAAATGATTGTCGATATTCCATTTAATTACAGGGAAAGAAAAAACAATCATCAATAAAACGGTTAAGTAAGGCCAAGGTGTTTTGAATAATGATCGGAATCGGTTGGAAAAAACCAAAAATATGAATAAACCGGCTGGTAAGGCAAGTGCAGTGTATTTGCTATCGAAGGCTAAGCCCATAAAAATACCGGCCCATATCCAATACCAATTTTTTTTGTCGAAAATGGCAACATACAATGCAAGCAAACTTAAGGTCCAAAATAGGAGTAAGGGTACATCAGGGGTAGTAACCATTACCAAACTGGAAATCATGAGGGTTGCTGTAAATAGAATCCACGTGGTATATTTGCGGTTGGAACGGATAATCTTAGAAGCTAGAGCAAAAAAAGCCAACTGGGTTCCAAAGGTTACCAGAAAATCGGTGAACTTTACTGCAAATACTGTTTTCCCAAAAATAAGGCTAAAAAGGTATTGCATGTAAGCCACCATGGGAGGATGGTCGAAATAGGAAAGTGATAAATGTTCTGAATAGAAATAGTAATAGGCATCTTGCGGCATCATTCCCATCCAGGGCAAGAATAAGACACGCCCGATATTAAAAATAAGGATTATTAGTATTGCTTTTTTCATGAAGTTCAACTTGAAAACAAACGGTCAAATATACAACTATTTTTTAGGCGCAATGCAAGTATAAAGCCAGAGTAAATTTCTGGCTTTATAGTTTTTATATCACATATTTAAGGAGAAAACCTTTTAAGTTTGTTGTTGAAGATAACGAAGACCTTTCCAAAAAAGTGAAATCGGAAATTGGTGGTTCTTATTATTCTTCGATAATTACAATTTTCTCAATTTCGTCGCCTGCCTTAATAGCATCAATAACATCAAGGCCTTCATATACTTTCCCAAAGCAAGTGTGTTGCCGGTCTAAATGGGCGGTATTCTCACGGGAGTGACAAATAAAAAACTGTGAGCCACCGGTATTCCTACCCGCGTGAGCCATTGATAAGACTCCTCTATCGTGGAATTGATTTGCCCCATCGAGTTCACATTTAATGGCATAACCGGGTCCACCCGAACCAGTTCCTTTTGGACAACCCCCTTGAATAACAAAATTTGGAATCACCCGATGGAATGTCAATCCATCATAAAAACCTTTTTTTGCTAACTTAATAAAATTATCTACCGTGTTAGGTGCATCTTTTTCATAAAATGAAACCTTCATTACTCCCTTTTCGGTATGGATTTCAGCTTTTTTCATAATTTCAATTTTTTTAATACGAATTGCAAATTTACTTAAAAAGAATAATATATATTTTGTATTTTTAGCGGCTTAGATGAATATTCAGCCACACAATGAAAAAAATGATAGAAATTGACAGCCAAAAATTAATGGAGCTGGAGCTTTTGGCTTCAATTCCACAATCGGCTGATAATTCTATCCTGATTTTAAATAATGTGGGTGTTATTCAATGGACCAATGCTGGATTTGAGCGCTTATACGGTTATTCGTTTAAAGAATATGCTCCTTTTAATAACAACACCAATTCAAGTTTTATTAAGGTTTTAAGTGAAACCGACCGGAATTTCTTCAAAAAAAATTCTTCCTTTTCGTTTTCCCGCTCCATTATTACTAAAAAAGGAACGGTTAAATGGGTTCAATCGACTCTTTCACCCGTAAAAAACAACCTTCAAGAAATTGAGCGTTTTATTGTAATTGAATTTGATATTACCCAGCAAAAAGACATGGAGGAGGAAATGGTGCAACGCTGGGAAAATACGCAAACTTTGACTGAGCATCTTGAATCAGTAAAAGATTTTGTGGAAGAACAAATTCAGGAGCTAAATGAGCAAAAAAAGGCTTTAGAAATAGCAAAGGATAAGACAGAAGAAGTATTAAACAAAGTGTTGCCTTATGAGGTAGCCATTCAACTAAAAAAGAAAGGCTATGCTACTCCTCGCCATTATGGTAAAGTATCATTAATTCATTTGAACATCCGGAACTTTTTCCATTTGGCCGATACCATGCCCATTGAGGAATTGGTGGAGCAACTAAACGAAATGATGGTCCGATTTGATGGAATTTTGGAAAATCATTTCATTGAAAAGATTAAAACAGTTGGAGGTTCTTATTTAGGAGCTGGAGGAGTGCCTTTGCGAAATAAAAGCAATCCGATTGATGCCTTGCTTACTGCCATGGAAATACAACAGGTAATTATTGAAATTAACACGCTTAGAAGGCAAAATGGGTTGCCTGTTTTTGAAACAGGTATTGGTATTCATACCGGTAAAGTTATTGCCGGAGTTGTGGGCAAAAACAAATTATCCTACGATATATGGGGAGACACCGTTAACATAGCAAGCACCATTGAAAACAAAACTCCTGAGGGTAAATTATATATATCGCAACATACATTTGCTGAAATTTTGGAATTTTTTGATTGTGAACCAAGAAATAAATTAGTTCTGGGCTCAAATGAAGAGTTATTATTATATGAAGTTATGCGCATTAAAAAACAATTTGCCAACGATACCCTTGGTTTGTTTCCGAATGCTGATTTTTTGCAAACTTTATCAAAGCTTTAATTAGGATGCTTATTAGGAAATATTCTTTGTATCTATCATTTTTTGTTGGAACCATTTGGTTTTCTTTACTTTTAAATTCAGTAACAGCTCAGAATTGTTCATACGAAAAAAATGAAATTGATGCAGTTACAGAGCTACCTGTTAAAAGGACCGTCGCTGAAATTTTATTGCGCATAAATGGTCAGCCGGTTTTTGTAAAAGGACAATCGATAGGCGACAATAAATACCTGAAGATACAGTATTATAGGTACAGCAATTACGAAATTCAAGAAGACAGGGAAGTTACTTTTGTATTAAGTAACGAAGAGGAAGTTACTCTTTTTCCTCGCACCATGCCGGTAGATTCAACCAAAATGAACGATTTCTCTGAACTATCTTCGTTATTGATATTTAAACTTTCAGCAGAACAATACCAAAAGCTTAAGGAAACGCCCATAACTATATTTAAATACCATTTAATTTCCGGATTTGTTGAAGAACCTATAAAAGGATCGAAGCAGCAAAGTATTATGGAAGTTTTAAGATGTATTGAATAAAATCATGTTTCCTTTCAATCAAATTAATATATTTGCATCGTTATTTTAAATTATCACAAAATCACTATTTATAATTAATAAATTAATATTATGGCTGAAAAAATTTTTGACAAAGTAAAGCCGGGAGTTGTTTCTGGTAAAGATATGTCAGAAGTATTCCGCATAGCTAAAGCAAATAATTTTGCCTTGCCAGCGGTTAACGTTGTGGGAAGCGATTCAATGAATGGAGTAATTGAAGCTGCAAAATTGGTTAATTCACCAGTTATTATTCAATTTTCAAATGGAGGTGCTCAGTTTAATGCCGGTAAAGGCTTGAAACTAGATGGCCAACAAGCGGCTATTCTAGGAGCTATTTCAGGAGCAAAACATGTTCATTTGTTGGCAGAGGCTTACGGAGTTCCTGTTATTTTGCACACGGACCATGCTGCAAAGAAATTGTTGCCTTGGATTGACGGCTTGCTTGATGCCGGTGAAAAACATTTTAAAGAAACCGGAAAACCGTTATTTAGTTCTCATATGCTAGATCTTTCAGAAGAACCTTTGAAAGAGAACATTGAGATTTGCCAAAAATACCTGACCCGTATGAGCAAAATGGGTATGACTCTTGAAATTGAGTTAGGTATCACTGGTGGTGAAGAAGATGGTGTTGACAACAGCGATGTGGATAACTCAAAACTTTACACTCAACCCGAAGATGTTTCATTTGCGTATGAATCGCTAAGCAAGATTTCACCTAACTTTACCATTGCTGCATCGTTTGGAAACGTTCATGGTGTTTACAAACCAGGTAATGTGGTGTTGACCCCAAAAATCTTGGATAATTCTCAAAAATACATCCAAGCGAAATTCAAAACCGGACCAAATCCAGTTAACTTCGTATTCCATGGCGGTTCTGGTTCAACCCACGCTGAAATTCGCGAAGCTATTAGCTATGGAGTTGTGAAA
>JAIFNJ010000011.1:6235-8681 GCA_020047835.1 Bacteroidota bacterium | reverse complement strand
TTTGGGTGGCAATTATTACCGGTTTGGCAGAACGAATGCACTTTTCAACCAACATTTTTTGCATAAAACGAACCTCCTGAAAAGGCATTTCAACACCCAAGTCACCCCTTGCTACCATTACTCCATCAGTAACATCAATAATATTGTCAATCTCCTTAAGCGCTTCGGGTTTTTCAATTTTAGCTATTACTTTGGTATGTTTCTTTTTCTTTTTAATCAAATCCTTCAAATCAGCAATATCAGTTACCGAGCGGACAAAAGATAAAGCAATCCAATCCACATTATTTTCTAATGCAAACTCAGCATCTTCAATATCTTTAGGAGTTAAACTTGGTAAGGATATGTGTGTATTGGGTAAATTGACCCCTTTTTTTGATGATAAGATGCCCCCGTGGATAACTTTCGCCTTAACAGTGTTTTTTCGGTTGGTAAAAGTGGCTTCCAATTTTAACTTTCCATCGTCAATAAGTATTGTATCACCAATCTGCACGTCGTATGGGAAAAGCGTATAGCTCATGTATACTTTTTGCGCCGTTCCAATACACATTTCGTTAACAAATTCAAGTTCGCTACCTTCAACTAACAATACTCCATTATTTTCAACTTCACCAATCCTGAGTTTTGGACCCTGTAAGTCTGCTAATAGTCCTACATTGGTATGCAGCTCCTCGTTAATTTCCAATACATAGTCAATAACTTGTTTATGATCTTCATGCTTGCCGTGCGAAAAATTAAGCCTGAAAACATTAACGCCCTCAATTACCAATTGCTTTAACATCTCTTTTGATGATATGGCCGGGCCAACGGTAGCTACTATCTTAGTTTTATTTAAATATCCTTTATCTAGCATACTATCCTTTTTTTATTTTGTATTTATACAAAGCAAATTTAAACTTTAATTGTCATTGATTTTTACAATGTTAATATTGTTTGAAAAAAATTTATAGCAATGTCCACAAACAAAAAATTGCAAAGAGTTCCCAATTAACACGTTGCATAAAAATGCGTCAGTGACTTTATTAATCTGATTAGTCAGATTATTTCCAAGGTTTAGAAATGTTTTTGGAATCCACTATTTTTTAATGTAATTTTCATGACTTACAACCTCATTTAGGATGATCAGATGGCAACAATATTAATTAAAAATGGTACGGTAGTAAACCATTTTGGACAGCAGAAAACAGATGTTTTGATAATTGATGGCAAAATTGCTGAAATTGGTATTGAAATTGGAAAAATTCCTGATAATACTAAAATTATTGACGCCACAGGAAAATTTGTGTTGCCGGGTGGTATCGATCCCCATGTCCATTTTCACTTGAAAACCCCAGCCGGTTACTCATCCGATGATTTTATTTCAGGTTCCAAAGCAGCCTTGGCAGGCGGCACTACAACGGTCATTGATTTTGTGACTCCAACCAAGAGAGAAACCCTTCCCGAAGCATTTGAAAAGCGAATGGCAAATGCTCAAGGTTGTCTTTGCGATTATGGTTTTCATATCAGTCCCATAAAATTCCACGATGGATTGTACCAGGAAATGAAGCAATGTGTTGAAAAGATGGGTATTCCATCGTTTAAAGTTTACATGGCTTACAAAAAAACCATTGGCATCAGCCATATTAAACTTGAAAAAATAATGGTTCTGGCTGCCAATTTGAATGCTTTAGTAACTATTCACGCCGAGGAAGGAGATGAAATTTCCACCTTACAACAAAAATATTTAGAAGATGGGCATGTTGAACCGATATATCATGCATTATCTAGACCCAGTTATGTTGAAACAGATGCAGTTATGAATGCCATTGCTTTGGCAAAAAAGACCAAAGCTGCTGTATATTTTGTGCATGTTTCATCGCCCAATTCCATGAAGTATATCAAGGACGCTCAATCAGATGGATTTCCTATTTACGGTGAAACATGTCCTCAATACCTAGTTTTAACCATGGAAAAGTTGAAAGGTTCCTTTCAACAAACGGCACCCTATGTTTTTAGTCCTGCTTTGCGCGATTCCAATCAACGGGATGTATTATGGGAATATTTGCAGAATGGTTCCATTCAAACTATTGGAACCGACCATTGTCCATTTAATTTTAATGGTCAAAAAGATATGGGAATCAATGACTTTACCAAGATTCCTAATGGGGCAGGAGGAGTGGAGCACCGATTGGAACTAATATACACCTATGGGGTATTAACAGGTAAAATTACGTTGGAACAAATGGTCTCATTGCTTTCCTTCCAACCCGCCAACATTTTTGGAATTAAAAACAAAGGACAATTAATTAATGGATTTGATGCTGATGTTGTTATCTGGAATCCGAATGGTGAGAGAGTTATTTCAACTTCAACTCAACATCAGCATTGCGATTCCAACATCTATGAAGGAATATCGGTAACGGGTAAAGTAGATATGGCTTTTTTAAGAGGGCACTTAGTTTTTAACGAT
>JAIFNJ010000011.1:0-6221 GCA_020047835.1 Bacteroidota bacterium | reverse complement strand
GATGATTTCAGAATAAATTATGTCCCGATGGTAAAATGCTAAGTCGCTGGTTTTATAATAAATTAAAGGAATCAAGTTCTTTGTAAATTGAACCAGCTGGATGCAAAACCGACTCATATAATATTACTTGCCGTATTTCGATATATGGATTTTTTATGTTGCATGATAAATTAAAAGAAAAATCGTCTGATTTTGGTTTAAAGCGTGCCAAAGTACAATGAATAATGGGTTTTTGTAAACCAGATGCTTGTGCTATTTCCGCGATAACTTTATGTAAATTAAAAAAGCTTTCTTGCGGATTATATACCGCCCATAGCATAGTTGGGCTTTTACCCGGATTCACTTGGAAATGATTGAAATCCAGCTTAAAAGATGGAGTTTTTGAAACCACAATAGCTAGGTTTATTCTGAGCTGCTGAACTCTTTCGGTTGGAACATCTCCGAAAAAATGAACTGTTATATGCAAATTTTCTGCGGAAACCCACCGTATGTTATGATTGTTCCGATTTCGGTCTTGAAAATCAATTAATTCCGTCTGATGATTACCTATCACCGGAATACCCAAAAATAAACGCTTTGATGGTAACATAAGTTGAAATAATATTTCAATACAAAGTATTTTTGAAAGTTGGTAATTTTTTTGCAAATTGGGTTGCTTTTTTAATTAAAATACATCGTTCAATGAGAAAATCTATTTTTTTGAGTTTATTGGGTTTTGCCATTACTACCAATATAATTGCCCAAGTGGTTGAGAGTGAATATAAAAAACTGGCACAGTTATACAATCAGGGAAAGTATGAAAGTTGTTTGATTAAAGCTGATAACTATACCTATAAAGAGGAAAATTCCATGGATGCTGAACCTTATTTATACGTAGCCATGTGTTATTACCAGCTTTCAATTTCGGAAGATCCCATAATTAAAGAGGATTATAAAGATGGTTTTAAGCAAGCTCTTAAATATACCGCTAAGTTTGTTAAAAAAGATAAAGAAGGAAAATTGTATGATGAAAATATTGAATTTGTTAATCTCCTAAAGGCAGAACTCAATAAGGAAATTAATACTCAATTTGAAAAGGGAGATTACCGAAAAGTTTCTGTTACAGCTCGACAGCTTGAAAAACTGAATAGAGAGACTGATTTTGGTTTACTATATTTTATTGGTATGAATGAAATTATGTCAAATAATCAAAGTCAAGGTTTAAAAAGCATGGAGCAAGCCAAATTAGAGTTAATGCAAAAGTTTAAAAATCAATCGCTAAACATTGAAGCCAATACAAAATCATTGCTTATTAGTGGTTTTTTGAAATATTCAGAGTTTTTAGCTGCCAAAGGAAATTTGAAAGAAGCATCGGATAATCTTTCGTATGGACTTAAACTTTTTCCTGAGGATGGTTATTTAAAAATGCAATACAATGCTGTGAACCAAAAAATGAGCGCTACCAAATAATCTATTGCGATTTTATTGTTTGTTAATGCCAATTAATTTCAATAATTCACATTTATCAGTAATTCTTCGTTAAATTATAATTTAGTAAAATTTACTTGCTTATTAAGGAACGTGAGGTATAATTTTTATCAGATTAAAAATTGAATAAGAAGGCGAACGCAAGATTAACTAGTAAATTACTTTAGCTGATAATATATATTATGTTAAATATAATGGATTAAAAATTAGCCGGAAAATTCCGGCTAATTTTTAATATTATTCCATCGCTTTTAACGCATCATTCATTTGCTGGTATTTTACCATGTACTCTTCTTTATCGTTTCTAAGTTTAAAATAAATCTCTTTTAAAGTAAGCATGGTTGATTTTTCTTTGGGATCAATTTCATGGGCCCGCTCCAAATATGGTAACGCTTTTTCTAATTCTTTAAATGACTCTAAGACAGCAGCATCATAGCGCTTTTGTTCTTTTGGTGGAATATTATTGGCTTCTTTCAACATATCGGCGCCTTTATTAAAATACAACGCACCTAAATTATAATAGGCATCGAAATAATCACTTTTAATTGATACAGCCTTTTCATAGGATGCTTTAGCTTTGTCAAAATCCTTTAACTTATCGTATAAAGCGCCTTTGGCAAAATGAAAAGTAGCATTGGTTGAGTCTGCTTCAATAGCTTTTGTTAGATATTCCAGCGCTAAATCCGACATATCTTTTGTTAAGTAGTAGTTAATTAATTCGACCATTAACACACTATTATCTTCAGGAAAAGAATCAATTCCTTCCTTAAGAACATTTACAAAAGCAATTGTATCCCCACGTTCCCGTTCAACGTTAGCAATAAAACCATATACTTTAGAACCTTCATATCTTACTGAAGCAGTTAATCGATAATATTTTATTGCTTCATCATACATTTTTGCTCTATCAGCAGCAATACCTGCATTAAAAACTATCATAGAATCAATGGCACCTGGTTTAACAATTTTATCAATTTCCAATGAATTGGTAAAAGCATAAAAAGCTTTGTCATACATACCACTGTTAAAATAGGCAATACCGTTATTTATTTGCAATACACTTATTTTTATCAGTTGCAAGGTAATCTCCGCAGCAAATTGATTTTTAACATCTAATTCTGTCGCTTTTTTAAAGGAATCAAAAGAAACCTGCAATGGGTTCTCGCAAAGGGTTTTAAATTTTTCATCGGTACTTTGTGCAATTGCCAAATACACATCACCTTTAACTTTCCAGGCTTTGGCGCTATTCATCGTCTTTTCATGCACAATGGCCGCATCAATCGCTTCTTTTGCTTTATCCAGCTGATTGTACTGTGGTTTTGAATAGTTAATGGCACTTTGAACTTTAGAATTCTGTGCTGTAACCACCAACACAGTCATCATAAAAGAAAGTAAAAATGCAAGTTTTTTCATTTTATAAAATTTTTAGTTAATTTTTAAGGCGCAAATATAAAATAAATATTATTTGAATTAATAATTAATCTTCTGATTCTTCTGCTGCTATAAAACCAGATTCATCACCATCGATTTCACCTTCCTCTTCATTTTCCTTATCACCAGCTGCAACATAGGCAATAGCTGCAATTTGATCGCCCTTTTTAAGATTTATCAGGCGCACCCCTTGTGTGGCTCGACCCATAACCCGAAGTTCAGTAACAGCCAAACGTATGGTCAAACCATTTTTAGTAATAATCATCAGATCATTTTCGTCGGTAACTCCTTTCATGGCAATTAATTCACCGGTTTTATCGGTAACATTTAAGGTTTTTACTCCTTTACCGCCTCTTTTAGTTATCCGGTAATCATCAATATCGGAACGTTTTCCGTATCCATTTTCCGAAACTACCAAAATATCCTCGCTGGCACCTTCAATACAAATCATTCCTATTACTGAATCTCCAGATGAAAGTGAAACCCCTCGAACACCGGATGCGGTTCGACCAATAGCACGTACTCCTTTTTCGTTAAAACGGATGGCTTTTCCGCTTCGTACCGCTAATATAATTTCATGATTTCCATTGGTTAATCTGGCTTCTAATAACTGATCCCCTTCACGGATAGTAATGGCATTAACTCCATTTTGACGAGGCCTGCTGTAGGCTTCAAGGTTTGTTTTTTTAATAATACCATTTTTGGTTGCAAGAACAATAAAATGATTATCAATATATTCTCTGTCGGCTAAGGTTTTTACATTGATATAAGCTTTCACATTATCTTCTCCATCAATCTGAAGGAGGTTTTGAATAGCTCTACCTTTGGATACTTTAGTTCCCTCTGGTATTTCATATACTTTCAGCCAAAAACACTTACCCAATTCTGTAAAGAAAAGCATGGTGCTGTGCATATTGGCAGTATATAAGTGTTCCACAAAGTCGGCATCGCGGGTTGTACTTCCTTTGGAACCTACTCCACCCCTACTTTGAGTTCTAAATTCAGAAAGAGCAGTTCTTTTAATATATCCTAAATGAGATATTGTAATTACAACCTCTTCATCGGCATAAAAGTCTTCGGGATTGAATTCTTCAGCATCGGGAACTATTTCAGTTCTACGAGCATCCCCATATTTTTCTTTAATTTCTATTAATTCATCCTTTATTATCTTCATTCTGAGGTCAATATTTGCAAGTACCTCCTTTAAATATTCAATCAATTTCTTGATATCTTCATATTCTGCACGCAATTTATCCTGTTCCAAACCAGTTAATTGACGTAACCGCATTTCAACAATGGCCCTTGACTGAATATCGCTAAGACTGAATTTTTGCATTAATGATTCGCGTGCTTCATCAGGTGTTTTTGATGCCCTTATAATGCGAATTACTTCATCAATATTATCGCTGGCAATAATTAATCCTTCTAAAATATGAGCCCTTTCTTCAGCTTTGCGAAGTTCAAATTTGGTTCGCCGAATAACCACATCGTGACGGTGCTCAACAAATTTTTCTAATAATAATTTAAGATTTAGCATTTGAGGTCGCCCATCAACCAGTGCAATATTGTTCACACTAAATGAAGTCTGGAGTGCGGTATATTTATATAATTTATTTAACACTACATGAGGAATGGCTTCCTTTTTCAAATCATACACAACCCTCATCCCATTGCGATCCGACTCATCGTTTACATTCGATATCCCTTCAATTTTTTTATCATTAACCAATTCAGCCGTTTTTATAATCATTTCGGCTTTATTCACCATATAGGGAATTTCTGTAATTACTATTCTTGATTTTCCATGTTCAGCGGCTTCAATTTCAGCGCGGCCTCTAATTACAATTCTTCCTCTTCCCGTTTCAAATGCTTCTTTTACTCCTTGATATCCATATATAATTCCACCTGTCGGAAAGTCAGGTGCTTTGACAATTTGAATAAGCTCATCGGTAGTAATGTCACTGTTATCGATTAAAGCACATAAGGCGTCAATAACCTCTGAAAGATTATGAGGTGGCATATTTGTAGCCATTCCTACAGCAATACCTGAGGCTCCGTTAATCAACAAGTTTGGAATTTTAGTTGGAAGCACAGTTGGTTCTTCCAAAGAGTCATCAAAATTTAATTGAAAATCAACGGTCTCTTTATCTAAATCTGTCAACATCTCTTCGGCAATCCTTTTAAGCCTTGCCTCGGTGTAACGCATGGCAGCCGGACTATCACCGTCAACGGAACCAAAGTTACCCTGACCGTCAACCAATGGATAGCGCAATGACCATTCCTGAGCCATCCGAACCATAGCATAATAAACGGAGGTATCTCCATGTGGGTGATACTTACCAAGAACTTCTCCAACAATACGGGCAGACTTTTTATATCCACGGTTTGCAAAAACTCCCAATTCCCTCATTCCAAATAAAACCCTGCGATGAACAGGCTTCAATCCGTCGCGTACATCAGGTAAAGCACGAGCTACAATCACCGACATGGAATAGTCGATGTAGGATGATTTCATCTCCTCCTCAATATTGATCTTAATAATTTTCTCTCCGTCAGCCATTTATAGTATATTTTGATTAGCAAAAATGTATTTTTTTAAAGCCCCTAAAGGTACTAAAATTAATCACTATAGTACTCGGGTTCTTAAATGGTTTTTGCATAAATTATCAACACAATAATGTTTATAATTGTACTGGAATTATTAATTAATAATTATTTTTGGTACATTAATTGAAATTCGAAACCCTAAATCAATTCAAACATACGATGGATTCTAAATTTTCTCAAAAAATGAAAGATATCTTAGCTTACAGTAAAGAAGAAGCAATAAGATTAAATAACAACCACATTGGTACTGAACATATATTTCTAGGGATGCTCCGCGAAGGAGAAGGACTGGCCATTGAAACATTGATATCATTGGGTTTAGACTTATTTGATGTAAAAAAAGCGGTAGAAACCAAAATCCGATTAAAAGGAGTAAAAGTTATAAAGGATACCGATAATATTCCATTGCTTAAGAGTGCTGAAAATGCATTGAAAGTTGTTTATTTAGAGGCGCGCGCCATGAAAAATGATTCGGTAAACACGGGTCATTTGTTGCTGGCTATCTTAAGGGATGAAACAAGTTTGGCAACCATTACACTCACAGAATACGAAGTTTCTTACG
Organism: Bacteroidota bacterium; assembly: GCA_020047835.1. Lineage (GTDB taxonomy): Bacteria > Bacteroidota > Bacteroidia > Bacteroidales > SZUA-534 > GWE2-40-63. The sequence continues at coordinate 154 of JAIFNJ010000011.1, read as the reverse complement.
AAAATGTTAAATCGATGATTCAAAAAGAGCAAACCAGAGGAATGGCAGAACATAATTTTAATAACGATGATGATGATGAAGATTTTGGTGGACGTCATGAGGGACCTGCTAATCCGCAAGCTAATGCACCAAAATCTACTTCTGAAACGCCCGT
>JAIFNJ010000135.1 GCA_020047835.1 Bacteroidota bacterium | reverse complement strand
CATTCCCAAAAATGCCGCTCCTAACAGTATTCCACTGGCCACATACAAAAAATAAGTTGAAACCCTGTTTAGATCATTGTCCTTTAGAAAAAGGATTAAACTTGCAATAGCCAAACATCCCAAACTGGCCAAAAAAAGTGCTGTAATAATAATTACAAAATCCATGCTCAATAAATTTGATTGTAAACAATAAAACTACCCTTTTCAACATCCAGCATTTCGGCTATAACATCACATTTAACCATAAGGAGAAAGAATATGCGCGGGTCATTTTCTTTCATCAATCCTTCAAAATTTCCTTGTCCTTTTGAGATTATTAAATCGGCCGAATTATATATTTCATGAAACTCTTTACTGCATTTATTCAATACAGTAGAAGGTGCATCAAAACCGTTTGAAATAACATCGGCCACCAAATCCATTTCCACCTCTTTTGCATCGGCTAACGTAACATCATTCAGTATTGGAGCACCTTTAACAGCATAGAAAACTTCAGGTTTCATTATAGTTTCGATGAAAAGCTTGTCAAAAACTATTTCACCGGCATTATCACCTAAGTACAAAATTTTTTTTGCTTTATTAATCTTGTTCTTAAGAAGTGCTGAATAATCAATAGCAAAGGAAGCCTTTAAAACTGCATCAATAGTTTCATAAACATTGAAACTGTTATTTGCCCCGTAATCCATAATATTACCGGCAATGGAAAGCCGAAGTGCCAAATCAAACGGATTATCTGCTGAAAGCACCTTTGGTTTCCAATCTTTATATAGCTCTAAAGCAATATTATTGCTTCTTACTTTTTCCTCTTTAAAAGGATCATTAACCTTTATAATTCGACAAAACCCGCGATTCAATTTTCTTTGTATTTCAGGGCTTGAAAGATGCTTGTTCTTATCAATTATCTCCTGAAAAGAAGATTTAAACTTTTGACGTTGAGCTATACCAACGTTAAATTTATCCAACAAGCGCTGATAGGTATTAAAAAAACAACTATTGCAACGTAAGTCAACCGTAACCTGTATTTTAGTGTTTGCAGTTTCCATGATCAGAATGCTCCTCATGATTGCAATAATTAGCACTAAGGCTTAACTTGTGAGTTAAAAAATCAGTAACCAGTTCCTTGGCCGATTTTATTGGGGCACCAACAAAAGCATTAATTTTCTGCTGATTGAACAGTACAATGGCTTGTTGTCCCATACCCCCGGCTATAACATCAGTTACACCAAATTGGGCGACCCATTTCGGGTATAATCCGGGAACATGCTCTGGTGGGGTTACTTCTTTAACCTCAGCTATTAAATTATTTTCAACAGTTACAATAGCAAATGTTTGACAATGCCCAAAATGAGCACATAATACTCCATTTTCCAATGGAATAGCAATTATTTTATTCATTTTATTATTTTTTAAAATTGTTTTTCAACTTCTTCTTTACTAATCGGTCTGGTGCAGAAAAACCAGTCGTAACATTAATATCCACATAGTTTTTTTTACATTCTAATTTTTTTCCATTCATCTTTCATTCTATTCAAGTCGATAATCCATGATTCAATATCATTTTCATGCTCTAATTCTTCATTAAGAATCTGAACTGCCATTTGATGAGTTGAATGGTCTTTACCTGCTGTAAAATCAGCAATTTCCTGATATCGTTGAATGGCACATCGCTCACCTTTTAGGTTCTGCTCTAAAATTACTTCAATATAGGGATCCGATGGTTCGTCGTAGGAACAACGGGCTAATTTGGTCCAATCTGATGGGTTAATTACCGGGGTACCACCTAATTGAATTATTCTTTTAACAACTAAAAGGGCATGTCCTAATTCTTGATCGGCATGTAATAAAAGTTCCGGCTCAACTTCACTCCTCATAGGTCCTTCCATAAGTCTTGCTCCAATCCAATACTGATAATAAGCAAGCCATTCTTCCGAAAGAGCAGCATTTAACATGATTATTAATTTATCTACATCAACAGATGAGATTTTTATACCTTGTTTTCCCATATTACTTCAATGTTTAAGTTTATGATACTGTTTCCCCATCATTAGTTTGCCTGCTATTTTTTATGCAGCAATATTTTGTAATGTTCTTGTTTTTTTAGTCAAAACTTTTTAAAGGAGAAGTGGGTTTACCTCTCCTAAATCTCATTTAAAATCTACCTCTGAAACGGTTTTGTTGACCCCTTCCAGAACCTCTTCCCCTTCTAAAACCAAACCCACTTCCCGGCATATCTTCGGGCTGATTTTCATTAGGATTTTCGTTTGTTTCGGCAGTTTGATTTTTGGGATTTGCACCAAAATTGCAACAACGTCCCATTCTGCGACCCGTCATAGAACCTTGTCCCATAGGGCCTGTTTGATTAAATCTTGGCATAATTACCTCCTTTTGAAATTGTTGATACTATTATATTCCGCTTTTTAAGCGCTTACCTTTTCCATTACCGCCACCGGAATTTCGTTTTTTACCCATTCCATTGCCGAGTTTTTGTAATTTTTCTCCATCCGTAGCTTTACTACAATTTCCTAATTTGCGTCCGGCATGAGAACCATCTCCTTCGGGACCTGTACCATCAAGTTTTGGCATAATTTTATTTATTAATGATTTAACATTTCTATAATATCTTTAATGCTTTTTTCCGGTTCTTTAAGAACTATCATTTGAATTTTTAAGCTATCCAGTAGCGATTTTATTTTCATTCCAAATTCACCCGAAACAATTTTATTTACATTCCGGGATGCAATTAATTGAACTGATGCCGGACCTGCACCTTCTTCTGCATCTTTATTCGGGTTAGGAATAAATTCCATAGCTTTATTCGCGGTGTCGTAAACCACAAAGTAAGCACACCGACCAAACCGTTGGTCAATTGTTGATTCTAACGTATTTCCTGTAGAAGTGATAGCAACTTTCATAATTTTAGTTTTTATTTTTTTTACAATTGATATTTCTTTTTCTTTTCATTAAACTTTCACATTGGGGGCAAATTTGTTTACTGCAAGGCTGACCGTGCTGATGTTCTTGTTCAACTCCACAGTTTGGACAAATGCAGAAATCATCACAGTTTTTGTTTGGAGCATCTTCATGGCTATTTTCATAATCAAATTTATTAACCTGTTGACTTCCGCATAATGGACAAAACTCTACTGATTTATCTTTCTCTGGATTATTAAAGTAACAGGCACATTTTTTACATTGATACCAGTCGCTATCGAAATATACCTTACCTCCTTCGATAGAAATTTGCTTGCCTTCAACAAATGCTTTTGCAATTTTTTGAAGTGCCGAAGCATATATTCTGGTAAAAGTAGGTCTGGAAACGCCCATCATTGCCGAGGCCTGATGATGATTTAGCAAGTCATAGTCGTTTAAGCGCAAGGCTTCATATTCCTCGTACAATAAATTAACTAAATCTTGTTTTTGTTTCCCAGTTTCCGGACCATAAGGCATAAATCCTTTAATTATAGGGGGACTTAAAACTTTTCTAAGCACTTTTATTCTTGGACACATATTTAAAATAAGCATTAGTTCATTGCAAATATAATGAACTATTGTTCATATAGCAAATTTATTTTACATGTACAGAAAATACAATCTTATGAATCAAGGATGATAAATTCAGAAACAAGACAATTAAAGTCATTTTCCAGTGACCGGTAAATGACTACATTACTATATTTGGAGGGATAGCCAACCGTACCTTGCAAAAGCAACCAAACACCAAGCTATCTTTTAAGCATAGTTACATATGTGAGTTAGCTACAAACGGCCATAAACCTTTCGATTATGCCATTCTAACTTATGTTATTCACGAAGTAGATGAAAAAGAACGGTTACCGTTGCTAAATGACATAGCCCAAGTAGCCGATAAAATAATCATCGGTGACTATGTTTTTCCAAGAACAAAAAAGTTCGAAGGGCATGTAAGCAGAGGTATTGAGTTTTTAGCCGGTGCCGAGCATTATAGGAATTATAAAAGCTATATGAAAAACGGGGGAGTCCACTATTTGTCCAATAAAACGGGATTACATGTTGTAAAGGAAATAAACAATCATTCCACAATTAACCATATTGTAGTGCTTGAAAAACGGAAGTCAACTAGTTAAAATGGATACCCAATAGCCAAGTGGAAAAGTCCACTGGAGAATATATTATCGCTGCCAAATAACCAATACTTGTTGTCGGTTGGATAAGGATTACGGATGGGAAATCCGGCGTCGGTGCGAAGTACAAAAAAATTGAAATCGAACCGAAGTCCCAAACCAGCCGCAACAGCAATCTGTTCATAAAAAGTATTCACATCAAATTTAGCACCCGGCCTATACGGATCCTCATTAACCAGCCAGATGTTACCGGCATCTACAAAAAGGGCACCTTTCAGTACCTTTGACATATCGAATCTAAACTCTAAATTGGACTCCAGCTTCAAGTCGCCTGACTGGTCAATGTAACCACTCTGATCGTCATCATGATAGGAACCAGGCCCCAGATAACGTGCCGTAAACCCCCTTACACTATAAGCCCCTCCGCTGAAAAACTGTTCAACATACGGTAGTGCTGTTGAATTATTGTAAGGCATTCCAATTCCAGCATAGATTCTAAAAGCTAGCGATTTATTATAACCGTTGCGGTAGTATCTGAAATCGGAAGTAATTTTTACAAACTGGGAATAAATATTATTCAAAAAAGTGTAGGGCCGTTCATTGGGATCCTGGCCCATACTGGCGAAAAAGTCAACCATGTTACCTGAAGTATTAATTCCTGCTAGAAACATGAAATTATTAGGTTTGGTAATCAAGGTATTGTTATAACTGAATTCATAGCGGGGACCTATAATGAATTGCTCTTCAAAGCTTTTACGGATATAAATATTTTCATCGACCACAGAGTCAAATTCAGGAGTAGTAGCTAAAAGATTTACAGAGTTGAAATAAATAGGATAAATAGAATGTTGAATATTACCGGTTTTACTCCATTGATACTGAAGGTTTACTTTTCCGGATACCTCCTTATAATAAGCAATGCGGTTCAAAATGGTGATATCTGTATTTACGATAGTCCGCTGCATTAAAAGACTGTTCTTTTTATCAGGCCGGAATGGTATTGAAATTCTTGGTAAAGTAAGTCCTGCATTAATACCCGCCTGATATGAATAGGTTCCCAACTGCGATTCCGACTTGGTGCCCCATTGCCATTCAAAACCACCCGTTAAGCCAATTCTTAGGCGCTCTGCCCCATGAAAGGTATTCCCATGCGAAATACCAACTTCAGCCTGAGGCCCCATATACCCTGATGATTTCGACATTATATTTGCTTCAAAATCGGCCATAATATTATCAGCCTTAATTAAATCAATTATTACATTTAACAAATGGGCAAGAGTATCGGTTTTATCCTGCTGAAAACTGATGTTTACATACTTAAACACGCCCAAATTATTAAGGTGGTTTAAGGTACTTTGGTAGGTGTTGTAAGAATATGTTTCACCTTTTTTAAAATCGATGGCATTGGCCAGCACTTCATTTTTAATTATATCGCCCGATGATATTATTTTAATTCCCTCATAATCGATGGTATTAACGTTCATTGAGTTGGTATCGGTTCTGCTGAGATTTTGAATAACAATGTCATTTATTTTATAGATAGCAGTGACATCCTGAGGAAGGTTCTTTACCTTCCCAATTATCAGGTTAATCTTATCTTTTTCGGCAACCGTATCAGCCTTTAACTGGATGTATTCTGGAATAAAATAAAAATACCCATTGTTCTGAATCCTTCTTGAAAGTTTGGCTCTCGATGTTTTGATTTTTTCAAGATTAAACTGATCTCCGGTTTTGATTTCCGATAAGAACTTATCTTTACTTATGAGCGTGTCCACTAAATCTATCAAAGTATCGGGCATTACCTTGTTATAGAGTACCGGTGGAGCCAATTCAACAAAGTATTTTACTCTAGCTTTATGAGGGTTCTTAGGATTGATATGCACTTCAGCCCGCGCTTTTGAATGAAAATATCCCTTGTCAAAAAGATCATTTTCAATTTTTTTAGCCCGTAATTCAGGATTAACATCGGACAAAAGAATCGGATCGGAGGCCAATGTTTTATAGAGCCAACTTTTGAATTTTTGTTCCTTTTCAGCCTTCACATAATTATGGGTCCACAATCCAATTGGGGGAAGTACCCGTCGGCCAAACAAGGCATTGTTTACTTTGTGGTTAGTAATGG
>JAIFNJ010000064.1 GCA_020047835.1 Bacteroidota bacterium | reverse complement strand
TCACAATAAAACCCTCCCATTGCTGAGAGGTTTTTATCACCATGGTTTACTTTATAATTTATACTTATAACAAGATGCAATCGCGCACTAGCGTGGGGAAGTCATGGTTAAAAAATAGCAGTCAGAAGTTAGAAACCAGAAACCAGAGTTCAGTCACATTTCTCATATCTCAAAATATCACTTCTACCTGACTAACATTTCGCCGCCAACTTATCAAATCCCTTGCGTTTGGAGTATTCGTTTACCTGATGCATAAAGGCTTGAAACCGGGTGTCAAAGGAGGTGTCCTCTTGTCCGTCGTACGCAAAATTTTCCCAGGGTAGGCCATCGTTATCATTCCGAAATACATTGGAAACCGAAGCGTTTAAGGTGCCTGGCATGCACGAAAAAGGTAAGATATTTACAATTCCCGACACATATTTTTTGGATAGTATGGAAGCGGTTCCAATGGCCATGGGTGGGTCGCCGTCGTAATCCTGATGGATGTATTTATTGCTGTGGGCCAACATATCTTTTACGTTCATCTCCTCTTCCAAGGGAAAAATAGAACCAACCGCTCGTACCAATTGGTCTTCGAAATGGTGCTGGAAAAAGCCTTGAAAATTGGCTTTTATCAACCCTTTGGTATCTTTTTTCCATTTGCTGTCGCGGGCATAGCGGTATGTTGAGTAGTGCAGCCATTCACCAAACGGGGCCATCAAGGTTTCAGCACCCAGTTTTTCAAGACGGTCAACCAAGAAGCTGCTACAGAATGGATTGTCGCGCATGAATATTTCACCCACAATGGCAACCACGGGTTTTCTTGAGCCGTTGGAATAAGGAATGTGTTTGAATTTTAAGGCAGAATCTTTCATTACCGTAACCAAATTCTTGCCGCCATGTTCCAGGCATTCAATTACATTAGCCAAACATTCTTTGTAGACCTTATTGGTCATTCCTTTCACATTCTCATATGGACGTTTTTGCTCCTGCATTTTTCGCAACAAATCAATGGCAATAATTCCCCGATAGGCAGTTGTCCGCCACTTGGTGGCATGTCCGGGTGCTACGTTGGCATAGGAATCCTCGTTGCTGGGTTGCAGAATTTCCACATCGTTATAACCCAGTTTATTGAAAATAATTCGATGAAGCCGGTTGTAATTACCGAATCGGCAAGGACCGTTATGGTCGGGCATAAAAAAGGCTACTCTTTTAGGATCGATGCCCGGTTCCATCAGCTTCTTGATAAAACTACCCGTGGTGGCAATCATTGGAAAACATTCCTGACCATTGGTATTTTTCCTACCAATTTCAATATCCGATTCATCCTGCATGGGTAGTACTTCGGCATTGATTCCGACACTTTTGCAAGCAGCTGCAAAGGCATAAATTACATCGCGGGCATAAGGAAAATACAAAGTCCTACCGGTTAAATCGGGTGCGGGATTTTGTGTATGGTCGGGTATTTCAGTCTGTTTTTTTGTCGATTGAAAAGCCCCTTCCAAGCTATCTACAAATGCTTCAATGCGGGTAATCATTCCGGCATCGGCGCTGTGCTCATCCACTTCTAAATGCAGGTAAGGTTTATTATGGATTTCTTTTTTTACGTAATGCTGAATAAAGGTGTCAGGACCACACCGGAAATTTCCCAAGTAAATGGCATTCAGGTTTTTGGTTTTGGAAACAATTCGTGCCGCCGATAAAATTTTTCGGCCATTGGGCCAATACATGTTGGGGTAAGTATCGGAAATATCTTCCTCCTGCCAAGGTAAAAAATCAAGGGGAATGGGCACAATGTCCATGCCTATGAGTTTCTCCACCAGACTCAGGTTTTGCATTGGGTCGTTGGTGTTGTAGGGCCTACCAATAATAACAAATTTCATTTTGTCTTCCGGTAAATTGGCCAGCACCTCTTTTCCACGTAGAGTGACAGATTTTTCAAAGGCTTCTTGTGCCAGGTTTGCCACCTTAACGGCTTCTTTTGTTTTTGCTTTAGGGATTCCAAAGGTAACTTTCATGAAGTCCGAAATCTCCTGTTGAAAAGCGGTGTCGAAGTATTTGAAGTGCAAGGTTGGTATTAAAAGCTTGTCGACATTTTTGTGCTTATTTAGCGCCGCCTTCACCATAAAGGGATGCGATTGAATCCAGGGGCAATTGGAATTGCTCGTTTTTTCATCCTCGCTGGCTTTGGCATTCACCACAAAGGGGAGAAAAACAAAATCAACCTTTTTTTCAAGCAGATTGTTCACGTGACCATGAATGAGCTCCACTGGCAGGCAGGTTTCGGCCGTCATCATTTCAATGGAATTGTTCAACAGATTTTTATCCGATTCATCGGAAAGGATTACATCGAAACCCAGTTTTTCAAAAAAGCCTCTCCAAAATGGAAACTGCTGATAAAACTGCATCAATCCGCGCGGAATTCCAATTACTATTTTGGTGGTTCTTTCGGCAGGTTTATAGCCATTAAGCAGCAATTGCGTGCGCTCCTCAAATAGGTTGGGAATACCGAGTCCTTTTCCTTTGCGCTCTTCCATTTCGTACATATCGCAAATGCCACCGTAAAACAACGGTTTCTGCCCTTCAACCTTTACCCGCCTTATTTCGCAATGGTTTGAACATTTTTGGCAGACGAATTTATCGGTAGTAAACGGAACCTTGCTTACATCGAACCCTTTAAACTTGGTTTTTTGACCGTTACTCATTTTGTTGCGGGCAATTATGGCGGCGCCAATGGCACCCGTCACATCAAAATGGGGCGGAATGTTGATGCGTTTGCCCGTAATTTCCTCAAAAGCAGCCACTACCGCTTTGTTATTGGTTACGCCTCCTTGAAAGAAAATATGGTCACCAATGGGTTTGTCGCGTACCACCCGGTTTATATAATTTTGAACCGTACTGTAAGCCAATCCTGCAATGAGATTCTCTTTTTTATCGCCTTTTTGCAGATAGGAATTAAGGTCACTTTCCATAAAAACAGTGCACCGCTCACCCAATTTTGAAGGGTGCATGCCTTGAAAACCTTGGGTTTCGAATTCCTCTTTAATGTTGATGTTTAATTTTTCGGCTTGTTCTTCAAGAAAGGAACCCGTTCCGGCGGCACATACTTTATTCATCTCAAAATCGGTTACCACACCGTTTTCAATGTGTATGTATTTGGAGTCTTGCCCCCCAATTTCAAATATGGTATCCACCTCCGGATTAAAAGCAATGGTGGCGGTAGCCTGAGCTGTAATTTCATTTTGAATGGTATCAGCACCAATAAAATCGCCGGTTAAATAGCGGCCGGAACCTGTTGTTCCAGCACCCACTACATTGACTTTATGTCCAATTTCGTCGCCAATTTCCGATAAACCTTGCCTTATGGCATTGAGTGGTTTTGACGCCGTTGGAAGATACCTACGGGCAATAACATTTATGTCTTTATCAATCAATACCACATTGGTACTCAGTGAACCTACGTCAATTCCAAGGTAAACATCAACTTTCTCCGTTTCGTTGCTTATGTCGCGAATATCTTTATTGAGTTTATATTGGCGTTTTACGAGGGGTTTAAGGCTTGAATATTTGGATTGTTCAGTTTTATCCAAAAAGGCTTGAAGGGGATCTAAACCTTTAAAAGGAACTGGTTCAGTATTGTTTTTTTTGAAATAAAGCACCGAACCAATGGCTCCCATGGCTGCATAGTGTTCAGGAACAATTAAGTCGTCCTTTTCCAAATCCAGAATCTCACGGAAAGCCCGTATCATACCAACATTGGCAGCAACGCCTCCTTGAAACATAACGGGGGTTTCCAGTATTTTGCCTTTTCCCAGGGTGCTTTTAAAGTTACGGGCCACAGCAAAGCACAATCCGGCAACAATATCGTGCACCGGTGTTGCAATCTGCTGCAAGTGAATCATATCGCTTTTGGCAAAAACACTGCAGCGGCCAGCAATCCGGGGAGGATTTTCCGACTTTAAGGATAATTCCCCAAATTCCTTGTCAATACTTACTCCAATCCTTTTTGATTGTTGATCGAGAAAAGAACCGGTACCGGCGGCGCACAAGCTGTTCATGGCGAAATCAGATAGATATGATCGGCCCTCACCGTTTCCATTCTTCATGAAAATAAGCTTGGAATCTTCGCCGCCCATTTCAATAACCGTTCTAACTTTTGGGAAGAGTTGCGAAACGGCGGTTGATTGTGCAATTATTTCGTTTATTACTACCCCTCCAATCAATTCAGCTGCTTTTTTTCCTCCCGAACCGGTAAAGGCTATTTGTTTCAGGTTTTCTTTCGGATGAATAGAAAACACTTCATTCAGTCGTTCCTTTAATTTGTGAAAAGGCTTTCCGTAGGTATAATCGTAATATTCATTGCGAATTTTATTATCAGAGTCTAATACTACTGTATTAATCGAAGTGGAACCAATATCAATGCCAAGAAAAAAATCCATGCTGGTTGAAATTATATTTTACGAAAATTATATAAAAATATGCTGTCAAGCAATAAGTTTAAATACACAATTATTGGTATTTTCAAGTATCGATTTATTGGGTTAGATCAATGTATTGATTGATTACTAGTTATGCAGCATTAAAGTCAAAACAAGTTCTTATTTTTTTTCTTTTACAATTTCCTTCAGTGCAATCATTGACCTAATTGGGCTGTAACTCATAGCGTAATTTACTACCCAATCAGGAAAATTTGTCCCTAAGTCGGGTGAAATGGTAAAATCCACTTGCATCAAATCTTTTTTGAGCGGGGTTAATTGCCAGTGTGCCCTAACATATTGAACCCTTGTCCGATCCTCTCTTTCAGGTATCATTCCATTGTAATTCTTTGAGTGGATGTTGGTAATTCCTGAAATGGAATCGTGGGTTATTTTCATATTGATTACCACATCCCTGTCGGCAATTGGCCAGGGAATATCGGCAACATAATAATAATACAATTCGCTGGTTCCAACCCATTTAAGTAATTTCGATTCCATGCAGCCAAAACCCCAGGTATGCAGCAGATCAACATTGGTAATTATTGATTCAACCACAGGTACCGATGTATTTATAGTGGTTGTTAATTTTAGTTCCTTGATATTTGAATTTTCATTGTTCCGAAAATAGACCGAAATACCGTCCGATTCCTTGAAAAACACCCAGTTGTCCTTATTTTGTTGAGCAAATGAATTTAAAATCAATAAATTAGTTGTTATAAGTAAAATGTATTTCCTCATTTTAGTAAAACAATTGTATTTTTATTTCTGTTTTTCAATTAATTTTCACAGTTCAAAGTAGAGCAATATATTTCGCATCAGCAAATATGCAGTTGTTTGGATTTTTTTATTCAATAGTAATTAATTTCCTATGGGTAATTAAACATAGTTCAATATCTAATTTCTAAACTCTAATTTCTAAACTCTAAACTCTAATTTCTAACTCTATGATAGGATTCAGCAACGGACAGTATGTTCCGGTTTCACAGATTACCATACCTGCAGACTCACTGGCCGTGAACCGTGGATACGGCGCTTATGAGTTTCTTGGGGTTCATAATGGAATTCCTTTTTATTTGGATAGGCATTTGCAGCGGTTGGCTAATTCGTTAAAAATATTGCGTTTGTATTCAAATTTCTTCATAGGGTTGGAAGAAATAGTTGCAGAGTTAATACTCTTAAATCCAAATCCGGATTTTTATTTGAAGATATTTGTACTTCCTTTAAATGCCAGCAACCCAGAAAAGATGGATGGCAGAATGTATATTTTTCCGGTGGTTTTCCCACCTTTCAGTGCCATGGAATTTGAAACTGGAATGCCTTTGATTAGTCGGGAATACCAGCGATTTTTGCCTGAAGCCAAATCAACGGCCTACTTAGCAGGCCAATATTGGCAGTACGATATGGATCAAGCCAAGGCTCTCGATGTGTTGTTTCATTCCAAGGGTTTAATTACCGAAACCTCGCGGGGCAATGTGTTTATGGTTAAAAACGGACAAGTTATATCTCCCAAGAGTGGAATTTTGAAAGGCATTACCCGAAGTGTGGTCATTGATTTGGTTGGCAAAAAGGAGTTGGTTTTTGTGGAACAGGAAATCAAATTCGATGATTTACTACTTGCCGATGAAGTGTTTGTTACCAGCACCACCAAAGAGGTAATGCCAATTATAAAAATCGATGGAAGGCAAATTGGTGATGGAAAACCCGGACCGACTACTCAATGGGTAATTAAGGAATTTAACAGGCACAAAAAGGAATTTTGTAAATTATAAGTATGCCTCTAATGAAAATAAAATGCGACAGATTTACAAAAA
>JAIFNJ010000015.1 GCA_020047835.1 Bacteroidota bacterium | reverse complement strand
CTCCAAAAGTTTGAATACCCAACGATTTAAGGAAACTATGGAAGGATTCCATTCTGGTAAAGAAATAATAACTGGAACAACCTATGATAATCTGGATATCATTGAAGTACCGGCTAAATCGGCATTGATAATTGAGTTAAATAAATAGGTTTTTTTAAGCGTTCTAAAAGTTACTAAACAAAAAAGAGGCTACTAATTAAAGTAGCCTCTTTGTTTTTGCAACAACTAACTAACATTGAAAAAAACTATTTAATAATACTTGTACTTGTGAATAGGCTTGTTTATTCAACGAATAAATCGTTTTTGGAGGCATATCCAATCCATGAATCAAACGTACTTTCCGTAATTCTTTTAAGTGCTGCGAAACCGTTGATTGAGCCAAAGGCAATTGGCTAACTAGGTCGTTACAGGTGCAATCCTTCTTGAAAAGAAGTTCTAAAATGGCTATCCGTGCAGGATGTCCAATAGCTCGGGCTACTTTCGAAACTTCGATTTGCGAACTGGAATAGCTTGATAAGGAGGATGAAAATCCCATGATGCAATCATTTTTAATGAATTAATGATTGCAATATTACGATAAACCCGATTTAATAATTTTATGAATGTATAGTTGGTGTGAACATTTTCACAAGTGGATGAAATGACTTCAAATGCGGTACAATTACTTCAAAATTGAAATAAACCTGTTTTGTGCTACCAATTCTATTTTTTGTGTTGAACCATGGAAGCCATTATTTCCAGGAATTGGTTTTTCTTTCTGCGGGAAAGAAAAGCTACGGAGCCATCATCCATAATAATTTCATTCCCTAAACGGTTAATTTTCCTTACGTGCAGCAAGTTTATAAGATGCGATTGGTGAGGTCGGTAAAAAGGATGATCCTCCAGTAAACTCTCAAATTCTCCTAAGTTTTTTGAAACCACCAGTTCTGTTTGATCTAGAAATTTTAATGTAGAATAACTGCCTTCTGCTAATATCTGCACAATGTCTGAAATATTTACAAATTCAATACTTTCGGAGGTGGAAAGGGCAATTTTGTCAGGCTTGCTATTTTTAACATTATCGAGCAATAGGTTTATTTTGTCTTCCACTTTATGATTGGTAGCTGAGCGGTGTATTTTTGACACAGCGGTAACCAATTCATCAATATCGATAGGCTTTAAGATATAATCGATTGCGGAGTATTTGAAGGCTTTTATGGCATATTGGTTGTATGCGGTAACAAAAATTACGTTGAAGTTCCTAAGTGGAAGTCCTTCAAGTACATCAAAACCTGTTCCTCCGGGCATTTCAATATCCAAAAATACAATGTCCGGTTCAACCAATGGAATTAGTTTAATGGCTTCACTCGCTGAATTAGCGGTTCCACTAATAATAATATCGGTGAAATGCTCTTGAATGATTAATTTAATTGATTCGATGGCATCTTGCTCATCATCAACAATAACTACTTTATACATAAATAGCCCAAATAGAAACCCTTTTGCAGAAACCTTCTCTGCAGATCAGATATACATTTTATTCTATACTTTCTTCTTTTTCTTTCTTATTATTAAACCCTTCCACTACAATAACAATTTCGCCTTTTATGGTTTTTTGTGAAAAATATTCAATGGCTTGTGAAAAGGTTCCCCGGTAATTTTCTTCGTGCAATTTCGAAAGTTCCCGGCTAACGCATACATTCCGTTCTTGGTTAAAAAATTCTTTCAGCTGCTGCAGTGTTTTAATGAGCCGGTGGGGCGATTCATAAAATATCATGGTTCTGGTTTCATAAATAAGCCCTTCTATCTTTTTTTGACGGCCTTTTTTCTGTGGTAAAAAGCCTTCGAAAGTAAAGCGGTCGGCGGGTAACCCCGAATTTACCAAAGCTGGAATTAACGCTGTGGCTCCGGGCAGGCATTCAACTTCAATCTCCTTATCGATGCAGTGTTTTACAATTAAATAGCCTGGATCGGAAATGCCAGGTGTTCCGGCATCGCTGGTTAAAGCTACTGAGTTACTTGCCGCGATACGCTGTATCAAACTTTCGAGCTGTTTATGCTCGTTAAATTTATGATAAGGGAATAATTTGCTTTGTATCTCAAAATGTTTCAATAAAAAGCCGGTGGTACGGGTATCTTCGGCAAGAATAAAATCAACCGAGCGTAGCACATTCAATGCCCTTAGGGTTATATCTTCAAGATTTCCGATGGGCGTGGGAACAATAAAAAGTTTGGGCATACGTAATCAATTAATGGGCAAATCGACGGAAAACTAATTCAAGAAAGCTAATCGTACTTTTTTGTTTTTGATCCCAATTAAAGTTGGTGAACAAATAGGCTAACGCCTCGTCCAAATCGGACGATTGATTGAGTACTTCAATTGTTTTTTCAAATTGAATTTTATTTTTATTAAACAATTCATTGGTAAACCAAATGCGGTCGTTTAGTTTGATTGCTGATTTTAAGTTTCGGATAGGACTGTCCTTTAACGCTGAGGCTAGATTTTTATTATTTTTAATTCCGGCCAATGTATCGTTTAATGATGGGGTTTGCTTTTGAAACTTATCGGCAATAATTCCCGATTTTTTGTGAGAGTCAATTTCTACTGGGGCTGATTCTTCCTTTTGGGGCAAATCGGTTATGATGGGAAAATCAAGCAGCTTCTCCTCATTAGCATTAGGCTCAGGAGTGATTACCTCATTCACCGATTCGCTAAAATTAGCAGCAACTTCTGTTGAATTTGGGTGCGATATTAGTATTGATTCTTCTGGAACAATGGTTTCAATCAAGGTTTCGGTTACGACCGGTTCTATTTCAATTATTTCTTGTATTGGTTGAATTGAATTTGGTTCTATTTCAGCCAGTTCTATTTCGGGCTCTGCATTTTGAATAGGCTTATCGAATTTATTTCTATCAGCATTAATCTCCACTAATTCAATTATTTCGTTTTTAGTTTTTGCCGAGTCATCGGCTAATTTTGTTTTATCTTTTGCAGAACTTAAAGATGATTCGTCTAAATCGTTTGCCACTGGAATGGTAATGGAGTCATCATTTTCCTTTAAAAGCAGCAATTGGCCATAAATATCTTTAATTTTAGATAAAGCCATTTCCACCTCAAATTTGTGTACATCGCCTTCTTTCGAAAACTCACTTACAATATCTGTTAAAATTGTTAGTTCTTTGTTGATGATTTTCACCAGACTTTTCTTATTCATAACCCGGGATTGTTTTTTATTTGCAAAAGTAATCAATGTATTAAACGTGCCTAAAAATAATTTAATTATAATTGTGGGTGCTTTTTCCTAAACAAAGTACTCAAAGTCAAAAAAAAATAAAAAATGTTTCTTGAAAAAAACAACAAAATAGTAAAAAAGGGATGGATTGAGGTGGTTTGTGGTTCCATGTTTTCGGGCAAAACTGAGGAGCTGATACGCCGCATGAAACGGGCCAAAATTGCCAAGCAGAAAGTGGAAATATTTAAGCCTAAAATTGATACCCGTTATTCCGAGGTGCAAGTAGTTTCGCACGACGAAAATGCAATAATGTCAACACCAGTTGATAGCCCGCGCACTATTTTGCTTTTAGCAACCGATGTTGAAGTAGTTGGTATTGATGAAGCACAGTTTTTTGATGATGGCTTGGTTGAGGTATGCAATGTATTGGCAAACCGAGGAATACGGGTTATAGTAGCCGGACTCGACATGGATTTTAGAGGCAATCCGTTTGGACCCATTCCAAAATTAATGGCTACTGCCGAATATGTAACTAAGGTTCATGCTATTTGCGTAAAATGTGGCGATTTAGCCCATCATTCTCATCGCTTGTCGGAAAATGACAAACTGGTTGTATTGGGCGAATTGGATATTTACGAACCTATCTGCCGCGATTGTTTTCAAAAGGCTATCGGAAAATAATTTTAATAGGTACTTTTTAGGTTCCATTTTGACGGTAACAAATCACCGTTTTTTGTATATTCACCATTCATTTTAATTGGTTGTTGCTTGAAAAGGATTTTATTCACAGTGATTTTAATGCTAAGCTTGGCCACAACAAAGGCAACTAAGGTGGATAGCTTATTACAGTTGATTAATCAAGCGGCGCTCAACCAAAAAGCGGATTTGTATATTCAATTATCGGATTGTTTTTATGAAGACAGCCTTCCACTGGCACTAAAATATGCCCAAGAAGCATTGGCGTTTGCTAAAAAATCAAGCAATATCTTGCAGGAAGGTGATGCTTGGGTTGCTTTGGGTGAATTGTATATTCACAGCAGTAATTGCGACAGTGCCATCCATTTTTTTGATAAAGCAATTGACTGCTATAAAATAGAAAAACAAACTTCGAAATTTATAAAAACAGGGATCCGCAAAAGCGAGTGTTTGAAGCAGATTGACCGCTATGATGATTCCAAGGAATTACTGAATAATTTGGTGAAGCCTGCACAAGAAGGAAAAGAATTTAAATTACTCAGTAAAATTTACGAACAGTTAGCATATGCATATTTCACCCAGTCTGATTTTGAAAAAACCATTGAAGTAGTATTTAAAAGACTTGAAATTGATAGCTTACTTCAGGATAGTATTTCTATTGCCGAAGACTATAACAGCCTTTCAACGAACATGCGAAAGCAAGGCAAATATATTGACGCCATAGCTTATGCTAAGAAAGCATTGGAAATTTTTGAAAAGAAAAACAATAATGAAGGGTTAGCCAATACTTATTCAACCATGGGGAGTATTTATTACTTCAATGATGACAATGATCAAGCCATCCGTCATTTTTTGAAATCCACTGAAATTTGGGAAAAGAATGATCCAAACAATCGATTGGCTGGTAATTACAACAATATAGGGAGCGTCTATATTGAAACCTTCAATTATGGGAAAGCACTTGAATATTATAAAAAAGCGTTGCAGCTATACCGGAAGCAGAAGAAGCGTTATGTTGAGGCAATTCTTACAGGTAATATCGGTTTGGCCTATCAAGGGTTAGGAGACTTTAGCAAAGCCATGGATTATTTTACGGAGTCATTGGAATTACAGACCCAAGTGGGAAATAAGGAAGGGGTAATACATGCCATAACAAATATTGCTGGCTTAAATTACCGAAAAGGAAATTACGAGGAATCACAAAAAGACTATTTTCAGGCTTTGGATATGGCTAAAAAAGGTGGTTTTTTGGCTGAAGAATTAAGTATACACAAGGAGTTGTCGATTCTTGAAGAAGCTATGGGGCATTTTGATAAAGCATTAGAATCGCTGAAGGCTTATCAGGTAATAAAAGATACGTTGCAAAATCAGGAAGCCCGGACTCAATTGAATGAATTTCAGGCCCAGCTCGATTTGCAGGAGCATAAAGCTGAAATTGCTATTTTAAGTAAAGAAAATGAATTGGCCAATGTTGAAGTAAAAAAGCAACGTATTTTCACTATTTCAGTGGTACTTGTCTCTTTTCTTTTAATCATCCTAATATTTATAATATCCTATGCTTTAAGTTATAGCAGAAAAGCTAAAAAACTGCTCGAGATTCAAAACCATGAAATTGATAAGCACAGGAACGAGATACAGCTAAAAAACAAACAATTTACCGATAGTATTGTCTATGCAAGTCGGGTTCAAAAGGCTTTGTTTTCACCTTGGGAAGAATTGGAGCGTTTTTTTGATGGAATGTTTGTTATTTCAAAGCCACAAAACATTGTGAGTGGAGATTTTTATTGGTATAAATTTACTAACAACAAACTTTATTTGGCATTGGCCGATTGTACCGGTCATGGTGTTCCTGGAGCATTTATGAGCGTTTTGGGCAATACCTTTTTAAATGAAGTAGTTGAAGATAATTGCAATAAACAGGCCAATCAGGTTTTGAATGAATTAAGGGAGAAAATAAAAGCATCTCTGCACCAAGAAGGTATGAAAGGAAACACCGATGGAATGGATATTCTGCTTTGTATTATTTCGCCAAACGAAAATAAATTAAGTTATTCAGGAGCCAATAACCCGTTGTATTTAGTCAGAAATAAAAATTTGATTGAGTATAAGGCTGATAAAATGACCATTTCAGTAAGCATGAAAGAGTCTCCTTTTACAACTGAAACCATTAATTTAGAACCCGGCGATCAGTTTTTCCTCTCTAGCGATGGATATTATGATCAATTTGGTGGGCCAAGAAATGAAAAATTGAGCCGGAACCGATTTAAAGAAATGCTGGTTCGCCATTGCGAAATGCCACTGAAGGATCAGGGTAACGAACTGGAGCAATTATTTGAGTCGTGGAAAAACAACCAGGAACAGACCGATGATATGATGGTTATTGGATTTCGGATTAAATAGGGTTTAACAATGATATCGTATAACATTCAGGATATAGCCAATATAGTTAGTGGTGAACTGGTTAAAGCATCAGGTGGTAAAATTTCGTACCTGCTTATTGATAGCCGAAAGATACTTTACCCAAGAGAAAGTCTCTTTATTGCGTTGCGCGGGACCCGGAACGATGGGCATCTGTTTATTGATGACTTATATAATGCCGGAGTCAGGAATTTTTTGATTGAGGAATATCCCCAAAACAAAGAAGCTTATTCACGGGCAAACTTTGTAAAAGTTAACAATACGTTTCAGGCAATGCAGCACCTGGTAATGTGGCACCGATCCTCAATGAATGTTCCGGTACTTGGAATTACTGGTAGTAACGGGAAAACCATAATAAAAGAATGGATTTACCAATGCCTGAGCCCTGAAAAATACGTAATCCGGAATCCAAAAAGTTTTAACAGTCAGGTTGGAGTTCCCCTTTCGGTATGGCACCTTACTCCAGAGGCCGACTTAGGAATTTTTGAAGCGGGAATTTCTCAACCTGGCGAAATGGAAGTATTGGAACAAATAATTCAACCTACCATAGGTATCTTTACCAATATCGGAGATGCACATCAGGAAAATTTCACATCCTTAGAACAAAAGATCGATGAAAAACTCCAACTTTTTTCAAAGGTAAAAACCTTGATTTACTGCTCCGATCAAGAATTGGCACATTCTAAAATTGAGCCGTTACAAAAAAATGGGATTCGACTTTTTTCTTGGGGTGCATCTTTTAAGGCAAACTTGCAGATAAGGCAAATAGTGCATCAACAAAACCAGACAGTAATTACCGGTTCCTATTTAAATGAAATACTATCTATAACGATTCCTTTTACCGACAAAGCTTCGGTTGAAAATGCCATTCATACCTGGAGTTTTATGTTGCTGATGGGTTATGCGAATGATTTTATTTCATTAAAGCTGAGTAAACTTGAAAACGTGGCCATGAGGCTAGAGCTAAAGGAAGGTAGCAATCAATGTACCATTATTAACGATAGCTATAATTCCGACTTAGAATCGTTGCACATTGCCCTTGATTTTTTATCGTACCAAAACCAGCACAAGCAAAAGGTTCTCATATTATCGGATATTGCACAAAGCGGTTATCCAAAAAATGAACTGTACCAATTAGTAGCCAATGTGGTACGACAAAAACAAATTGACCGTTTGATTGGCATTGGAAAAGATATCAGTGAATTTGGATATTTGTTTGAGTTGCGCAAGGATTTCTTCGCTTCGACAAGCCAATTTTTGGAAAGCAATGAATGGCAAAAATTGCACGATTGTACCATACTGCTGAAGGGAGCAAGGGTTTTTGCTTTTGAGCAAATTGGGCAATTGCTACAAAAACAAAACCACCGGACCATTTTTGAAATTGACTTGAATGCCATTGAATACAACCTTAATTATTTCAAGAAACGTCTTCGTCCAGCTACAGGAATTATAGCTATGCTCAAAGCATCAGGCTACGGAAGTGGAACCCACGAAATTGCCAATTTGTGCCAGTATCAGAGGGTTGCAGCCATTGCCGTAGCTTTTCCCGACGAAGGAATTGAACTACGCCAACATGGAATAAGAATCCCAATTTGGGTAATGAACCCCGAAGAAGAGAGTTTTGCCGGTATGATTGAAAACCAGTTAGAACCTCAGATTTATAATTTACGGTCGTTGATTGAATTTAATAAAATGGCTGGACAATCAGCGGCCAAACCTTTTCCCATTCATATAAAACTCGATACCGGCATGCACCGCTCCGGTTTCTTAAAAGAAGATTTGGGAGAGTTGTTGGAGGTTTTAAAGCAATCGGAGCATGTGAAAGTAGCCACGCTATTTTCCCATTTAGCATCGGCTGATGAGCCCCAGCAAGATGATTTTACTATTGGGCAGATAACTTTGTTTGAGGAAATGAGTGGAATAATTATGAAGCAATTCCCATATCCCATTAAAAGGCATATTTTAAACTCAGCAGGCATTGAACGATTTCCCGAACATCAGTTTGATATGGTGCGGTTGGGTATTGGAATGTACGGTATTAGTTCCATAAATGCACAATTGGCTCAGGCTGGAACTCTTACCAGTTCTATCATCCAACTTAAAAAAATTGGAAAAGACCAAACCGTGGGCTATTCACGTCGTGGAAAAGTAACGATGGACTCGGTAATTGCAACCGTTCCTGTTGGTTATGCCGACGGGTTGCGTCGTATTTTGAGTAACGGAGTTGGAAAAGTATGGTTAAATGGTCATTTGGTGCCCATTATCGGTAATGTTTGCATGGATATGTGCATGATTAATGTCACCGGTTTAGAGGTAAATGAAGGCGACCGGGTTGAGATTTTTGGAAAAAATTTGCCGGTAACTCAACTGGCAAGTTGGATGCAGACCATTCCATACGAAGTTTTAACGGGAATTTCAAGCAGGGTAAAACGGACTTATCACATGGAATAATGCTAATAAAACCCACCAATGATGCCATGGGGCATGCAATTACTGATTACCTGAAAAAAGGAAAAGCCCGCAAACTGTTGATTGACTCAAACATTGCTGAAACCGATGAAATTCCGGTTGCCTATCTTTTTAGAGAATTTTCAGAGATGCCTCCGATAGAACAAACGGCCTTGAATAATTGCCATGGAAAAGTGCTCGATGTAGGAGCTGCCGCTGGTTCGCATAGTTTGTGGTTGCAAAACAAAGGATTTCAGGTTACGGCAATGGATATTTCGGAGTTGGCCTGTGAAGTAATGCAGCAACGGGGAATAACAGAAGTGATTTGGTCTGATTTTTTTGAATACCAAAGCCCACAAAAGTTTGATACCTTGCTGTTTCTTATGAATGGCATTGGAATTTGTGGCCAATTGGAAAATCTACCTGTGTTTTTTAATCAATGTAAAAATCTATTGGCAAATGGCGGTCAAATAATGATTGATTCATCGGATTTAATTTACATGTATGGCGACGAGGAAGAAGGATATGTAATTGATTTAAACGATTCGTATTACGGCGAAGTGGAATATATAATGCGGTACGGCAAAATTAAAAATGAACCATTCAATTGGCTGTTCATAGACCCTGCCACACTGACTGAATATGCAAATAATGCTGGTTTTACCTGTGATATATTGGTTGAGGGTAACCATTTTGATTATTTAGCACGGCTGGCTTTAAAGAATAATTAAAACGGGCTCTCCAGATAATTGGTTTACAATTATCAAATAATTATATTTGTAACTAACCTAATACTTAAGAGATAGATTTTAAAGGTTAGTTAACTAGGATGCGGAATCGATCGAAGCATATTGTTTTCAGTATTTTATTAATTACCATCCAAAGCATTTGCTTTGGGCAGCAAATCTTCAATGGCGCAAACCAAAAACTTACTCTGGAATTTTACTTGCTAGAAAGTGATTTTTCGGAAGGCAACTATCTTACACAGAATATCGAAAGTTTAGGCTTCATAAAATACACTAACGGGAATTTACCATTGAATCGCCCCATTAATAACCGGATGATAACCTTGCGATCGAAAATATTTATTGAATCTGAGGTTAAAAATGAGAATCTGTACCTTGCTTCAGTGCCAATTGATTATGCTTGCAACATTTATTTAAACGGTAATTTAATAGCTTCTCGTGGGGATTTTAAAACGGGTTATACCAATCGGTTGTTATTTAGCGAAAATATATTTTTAATTCCTTCATTAATTAACTATGATTCTATCAATGAAATAGCCTTTCAGTTATACCCCAAGCTTGGTGAAATAGCACCTATTATGGAAGTATTTATAGCCAAAGCGGAAGTAACCAGCACCTATACTTATAAAAGGAATGTTTTTAATACTACGTTTAATCAGGCCATTTCATTCAGTAGTTTAATTTTTTTCATCTATTTTGTTTTTCTTTATGTGAGTCATAAAACCTACCAGCAGAAACAATATTTATTTTTTGCATTAATCAACCTATTTTTTGTGTTCAGTTATTTAAATCAGATTTTCAATTTTAATTTCGCGCCTTCTTACTTTCTTGAAAAAATAGTTCGGTTTAGTCAGCCGTTGTTAATTTATACTTCCATTTGTTTTATTATTGAATACACCAATTTATTTAAAAAAAGGTCGAGACTTTATCTATTAATCCTGATACCCTTTTTAGCTGCATCACTTTATATAGTATGGCAACCAAATACCTTTCTGGTGATTAAGGCCTACAATACTTTTGCGGCGCCATTGCTTTTTATTGGTGCTTTGGTAATGCTTCTTTTAACTGGGTGGGCGGCATTTAAAGATAGAGAAATTAAATCAATTTTGCTTTTCATTGTTTTTATGTTTCTTTTCTTTGCGGTGATTCACGATGCGTATTATTTTAGTGTTTTGCATATCAAACCTTATGTGCTGTATGTTCCTGCAGTCTTTTTTAGTATTACCCTTACTATTTTTTTTCTGTTGGCCCGGGAGCAATCCCTAATTTATGTTCAATCGGTTGAAAGTGCCAAAAAGCTGGCATATTTGAATGAAAATTTGGAAAAGATGGTGGAAGAAAGAACCCATCAGTTAAATGAGAATTCAATAAAGCTTAAAGAAGCAAATAGTACCAAAGACAAATTTTATTCTATTATTGCCCACGATTTAAGGAATCCTTTTCACGTAATTATTGGTTATTCCGATTTGTTGGGGAAACAGATTGAATCTCAAAAAATTGAGGAAGCCAAAGCAATGGCCAAGTATATCAATGATTCGGCTAAAAACACTTACAACCTGCTTGAAAACTTATTAAACTGGGCTAAATCACAACTACATTTAATTCCCTTCACTCCTGAAAAACTGAACTTACTCATGGTTGTAAATGAGAATTTTAGCGGTGTTGAATACATAGCCATACAAAAGCAAATTCGATTTAATGCAACCATTCCAATAGAGCTTTCGGTTATGGCCGATAGGAATATGCTTAATTTGGTACTTCGAAATTTATTAATTAATTCAATAAAGTATTCCAACACCGAAAGCCAAATAAAACTAAAAGCAGCAATTGTCGGTAATTTTGTTGAACTGTGTATTTCTGATACCGGAATAGGCATGGACGAAGGTTTACTGGAAAAGCTTTTCCAAATTGGAGAGAATGTTACCTTACCCGGCACGGCAAATGAAAGTGGATCGGGGTTGGGGTTATTGCTTTGTAAAGAATTTGTTGAGAAACATGGAGGTAGCATTTGGGTTGAAAGTGAAATAGGGAAGGGGAGTTCATTCAAATTTACCTTGCCAAGAGCTTAAATTAGATTTTCGATTCTTTGCTTATTAAAATCGATTCATTAAAATTATTGCATTCCAATAAGTCAAGCAGGGCTAACCCAAAGCAGCTTGTCCTTCAATTTCAACCAGTAATTCAGGCCGGCAAATATCAGCAACTAAATAAATAATTGAAAGTGAGGGAAAATATTTAAGGCAAATACCTTTGGCTTTGTGAATATCGTTTCGATTTTTTACATAAACACGCAATTGGTAAAGGATTGCTGCATTAGTTACGTTAATGCCTTTTTTTTGAAGGTTTTCAGCCGATAGTAAACTAAGTATATTTTGTATAGTTAGTTCAGTCTGCTCTTCAATGGAGCTTACTGAAATGCTTTGTTGGCCTTTAATGGCAGCTGTTCCTGAAACAAACAGGCATTTGCAATTGGGCGTAACTAAAAGTTGTGCGCGTTCAAATTTAGGTGTGGTGCGGCAAAAGTCATTCATGGTGTTGTTTTGAGCCAGCACTTCTTTTGAATATTTATAGGCATCGAGCTGAACAGGACTTTTTATTGGTACAACAGAACATTGTTTTCCGGATTTTGTAGCTAATATGTCTATAATTATTCCACCGAAATCCATTCCAATTCCCGTAGCAGCCGGATATCCATGTGAAAACGTAGCCTTTTCGTAATATTTTGAACGTACATCGTTAAAAATCTGATAATGCTGGCTGGTTGTGCCATTATGATGGTAGTTTTTAGTTATCTTTTCAATATAATTCCATTGACGCACTATATCAGAAAACTCCATTTCTTCCGCAATTAAAATCTCCTCAAGTTGCTTGAACGCTTGAATGCTTTGCGATAATACATCCGAATTTTCAACAACATTGCTAAATCCTGATGCAAAAAGCATTTTTAGTTCTCCTTTTTTAATTATCAACCACGAATTATTATTGTTTTGTCGATAGATGATATTGCTTGGCAGTAAGCCGTTAATTTTTGTTAGTTCCAATGCAAGTAATCCATTTTCAGGCGCTTGAGGAATTATTGAAATGGATGGGGTAAATCCAAAAAAATCAGTTGCACAAATCAATAATTTTTGCTTGATTTGAATATATTCGTCATTGTTTTCAATGGAAATAAAAATGGTTTGCTTTACAATAGATGATTTAATACATTCAAAATCATTGGAATTTTCAGTCAGTTGCTTGTAACAATCACTCAAATGTTCAACTAATGTTGTACCTGTTCTTGGATAAATAAATTGGCTGTGTAGAATTAGTTCAGTTGCTGTTGAGTTAACCATTATAGAGCTTTTAAAAATATTGACTTTTATTTGTGCCGTAAATTTATAAAAATATCGATTTATAGTTTGTATCATCAAACTTTAAATACTAAATCTCTCAAATTTGTTCAGTATTTCAAATTTAATCTTATAGGAAGGCTTCTTATTGTTTTTGATTGCTCCATTGTAGGGTTTTGTTGCATTATCAATAGTAAAACAGTATTTGAATCAATCAAAATTCAATTACTCCATATTAACATTGGTTTTAATTTTTGGAACACGAGTATTATGTAATTATTTCTATCCCAATTTTGATAATATTTGGTTGCTTACGGTTGCCTAAAACTATTTCAATTCCAACTTTTTTTACCGCCAATAAATAGCTACTTTTGCACCCGAAATTTAAGAACTATGGGTTTTAAAGAGGAAATTAAGAGGCGGAGAACGTTTGCCATTGTTAGTCACCCCGATGCGGGGAAAACAACGCTTACCGAAAAGCTGCTTTTATTTGGCGGCGCCATTCATATTGCCGGAGCGGTAAAATCGAACAAAATAAAAAAAACAGCTACGTCCGACTTTATGGAAATAGAGCGGCAACGTGGTATTTCGGTAGCCACTTCGGTTATGGGTTTTGAATACGACGATCATAAAATAAACATCCTCGATACTCCCGGTCACCAGGACTTTGCCGAAGACACGTTCCGTACCCTTACGGCAGTTGATAGTGTTATTGTGGTGGTTGATGCCGCCAAAGGGGTTGAGGCCCAAACGGAAAAGCTGATGCAGGTTTGTCGCATGCGCAAAACTCCGGTAATTGTTTTTGTTAATAAAGTGGATCGCGAGGGAAAAGAAGCCTTTGATTTGCTCGATGAAATTGAGGAACAGCTGAAAATAAAAGTTCGTCCGCTTAGCTGGCCTGTGGGAATGGGTAAAAGGCTAAAAGGTGTTTACAATATTTTTGATAAGAAATTCTATTATTTTGCCGGTGAAGACAAAACCACCGCCGAAAAACCCCGCGAATTTAAAGACCTTCACGATCCGGAATTGGATAAAGCCCTTAAAGACCAAGCCATCAAGTTACGTGAAGAATTGGAATTGGTAGAAGGGGTTTATCCCGAATTCAAGATTAGCGAATATTTGAATGCTGAAATAGCTCCGGTTTTTTTTGGCAGTGCCTTATATAATTTTGGGGTAAAGGAATTACTGGAATCGTTCATTAGAATTGCACCCTACCCAAAACCTTCCTTTGCCATTGAGCGCATGGTAGATCCTTTCGAAGAAAAATTCTCGGGTTTTGTTTTTAAGATACATGCCAACATGGATCCCAACCACCGCGATCGAATTGCCTTTGTTAAAGTGTGTTCTGGTAAATTCCAGCGCAATACCAACTACCATCATGTCCGTTTGGATCGTAATTTGAAATTTGCCAGTCCAACTGCATTTATGGCCGACAAAAAATCAATTGTTGAGGAAGCTTACCCTGGCGATATTGTTGGTTTGCACGATACGGGAAACTTTAAAATTGGCGATACACTTACTGAAGGCGAGGTAATGAATTTTAAAGGATTGCCCAGCTTCTCGCCTGAAATGTTCAAGTACATTGAAAACGCCGACCCAATGAAATCGAAACAGTTGGCCAAAGGAGTGGACCAGTTGATGGATGAAGGAGTGGCACAGCTATTTACCCTTACCATGAACAGCCGTAAAATAATCGGGTGCGTGGGACAATTGCAGTTTGAAGTTATTGAATACCGGTTGCTGCATGAATACAATGCCACTTGCCGGTACGAGCCGGTTACCATGTTCAAAGCCTGTTGGGTAAAACCGAATGACAAAGCGGAATGGGAAGATTTTAAAAAACGTAAATTCAAATCACTGGCGGTTGATAAGCATGGCCGAGATGTTTACTTGGCCGAATCACCTTATGATTTGCAAATGGCCCAGACCAAATTCAAAGGTTTGGAGTTTTTCTTTACTTCGGAGTTCTAACCAATCATAAATTAAAAAATATGGATTGCACATCGAAAGTTCACGTTTTGATGTGCATTTTTTTTCAGCCATATTGTCGGTTACCCCTGATTGGCTTTTTTATTGTATCTTCAAGCCTATGACCGAGAAACGAAAAGTATTGCATGCATTGGTATTTCCCATATTATTTTCACTGGTAATGTGGGTTAATTATCTTGTTTTCTGGATTCTGGATTTGGATATGTCAACCATTGGAATCTCACCCAGTAAGATTTCCGGTTTAATTGGGATACTATTTTCGCCATTTGCACACGGAGGTTGGTCGCATTTACTGTCGAATAGCGTATCATTTATTATTTTGGCGACCCTACTTTTCTATTTTTACCGTTTGGTGGCTTATCCGGTATTTTTTATAAATTGGTTCATTTCAGGAGTGCTTTTATGGATTGGAGGTCGCACCACCATTCATATCGGAGCCAGTGGTCTAGTGTATGGATTGGCTTTTTTTATTTTCTTCAGTGGTGTTTTCCGGAAAGACAAACGGTTGGGGGCCTTATCGATGATTGTGGTGTTGCTTTACGGAAGCATGGTTTGGGGGATGGTACCGCAAGGTGGAAACATAAGCTGGGAAGGACATTTATTTGGAGCCATATCAGGCATTTCGCTGGCTTGGTATTATCGAAAAAAGCCGATTGACTTTGTACCTGAACCCGATGGTTCCTCTGTTTCGGTTACTTGGGGACAATTCAATGAAATGGAATACTTTTACGTAGAGGATGAGGAACAACCAACTGAAAATAAGGAGTAATAAGCCTACTAATTTGTGATTGGCAAATGAATAATTTTTTTTGTTTCGAAAAAAGGTTCGGTAAAATAGTTGGAAATAGGGTAAATGGTAATTTGTTTTTCAAAGTTCTGTATTTCTTCGGTAAAATCACCTCCTTTAAGGTAGATGATTCCATTTTTAAGGGAATTGATTTGTTTAGAACTAACGTTTTTTTTAGCAATAGCTGCAAATTTATCAAAGCGGGTAACTGCCCGGCTTATCACAAAGTCGTAGCGCGTTTTGACCTGTTCTACCCTAATTTGCTCTCCAATAATATTTTTCAACCCCAACGCATGACTAATTTCATTTACTACGGTAATTTTTTTACCAATTGAATCAATTAAATGAAAAGAAACCTGAGGAAACAAAATTGCCAGTGGAATTCCGGGAAAGCCTCCACCTGTGCCTACATCTAATACTTTTGTTCCGGGGGCAAACTGAATTATTTTTGCAATACTAAGTGAATGTAATACATGATGTACATATAAATTATCAATGTCTTTACGTGAAACTACATTTATTTTCTCGTTCCATTCTTTGTACAATGGTGCCAGTTTTGCAAAAGCACTTTTCTGTTCCATGGAAAGATCGGGAAAATAGGTTGAAATATGATGCATGAAAAGGAAATTAAATAGTACCGTGTTTTTTGCTTAAAATGCCATATAATAATTCGCGAGCCCTAAAAAGTTGAGCCTTAACCGTTCCTATGGGAATATCCAGCTCTTCAGCAATCTCCTCGTATGAATACTCTAAAAAGTAGCGCATCTCAACCAATTGCCTATATCTGGGTTTTAGGTTATCCACCAATTCGCGCAGCAATAACTTTTTTTGATCGTTAATTAATGCCTCTTCCGGATCCATTGAATCTGATTGGATGGAAAGTGAGGAATCCTCGCTAATTCCATCAGTAAAGTTCGAATTGGAATCGTTGGAACTACTAATAATACTTATCTGTCTTGTTTTTTTCTTCCGTAAAAAATCAATGCAATTGTTGGATGCAATTTTAAAAAGCCAGGTACTGAATGCAAAACTTGGAGAATATTGATCAATATTTCGGAAAGCTTTACCAAAGGCTTCAATGGTAAGATCTTCGGCATCAATTTTATTATTAATCATTTTAAGAATCATAAAATAGATGGCGTCCCGGTAACGCGACATCAGCTCAGAAAAAGCTGCCTGATTGCCGTCCTGGGCAGCTATTACTAATTCAAAATCTTTCTGAGCTTTTTCCGAAAAACCCGGGTTTATTTCCATTTATTCTTACGATAATTTAATTTGTTTGAAATTATGAAAATTATATGAATTATTGGCAAAATAATATCAAACAATGGAGTTAGTAACCAAAACCCTTTTTCATTGAATTTGTTCATGGTTAATTTAATAATTACAAGTTGAGTCAGCAGCCTGAAGCTGAAGATTCCCAAAATTAAAAGGGGTTGCCAATTTAAAAACAAAAGATAAACAAAGCCAACATAAAAAAGAAAACGTGAACTGTTTTCAAAACCAATTAGCAGTTTATCGCTGGTTTTATAATAAGTGGCTGTAGTAAGATGTCTCTTTTTTTGTTTAGCCCATTGCTCAAAATTGGGTTGAGGTATGGATCGGGTGATGCTTTCTTTGCTTATACATACTGCGGTATTTGCTTTAATGGCATTTTCATTAATAAATAAATCATCATCGCCAGAAAGTATGGAGTAATGGCCCGAGAATCCCTTTCCTGAAAAGAATAGGGTTTTTAAATACGATAAATTTCGGCCAACTCCCATATATGGTCGGCCTGCTAAAGCAAAACCTAGATACTGCATGGCAATAAAAAGCGTATCAAATTGGATGAAAGTATTGACGATGCTTTTTTCTTTAAGGAATCCACCATACCCTAAAACTACTTGTTTGTTTGGGGTATATGATTTGCTCATTTCCATAAGCCATTGGTCTGAAACCGGAAAGCAATCGGCATCAGTAAAAACCAACCGGTTGTATGTAGCGGCTTTCATGCCAATAGTAAGGGCTAATTTTTTCCCTTGCCCAAATTTTTGATTGGGCGCAATAAATGTTGATTTTAAGTTTTTGTATTTTAATTTCATTTCAGCTAGCAACATCTCAGTATCATCCTCGGAGCAATGGTTTACCACCACTACTTCAAATTCAGGAAAATCTTGAGTTAAGATACTTGGTAAGTGTTTTCCAAGGTTTTCAAATTCATTCCTGGCGCATATAATTACTGAAATGGGTTCATGGTTTGGGTTTATTTCTCTTCGCTTCCAAAATGGAACACGAATGTATAAAACCAAATAATAAAATAATTGCACTAAGGTGGCTGATGCAAATACTACAAATACAACAAGTTGATGGGTAGTTATTGATGTGAATAGCTCTCTCACAAAATAAGATTTAAATTAATTTGCAAGTATAGTAATTTTTAGAGCTGAATAGGAGGTTAACTTTATTGTTTTTTTTGTCAACCCATTTCAGGACTATAAAATCTGCTTTTTGGATAAATTCGTCTCTTAAAAAGCTGTTACTTTCATAGACGAAACTACAAAAAAAATATTTTGTTGCAGATTTTGGGTTATAAAGAATAAAATGCACAACCCGAATGCAATCAATTACTAGTTTATTTGTAAATTAGCTCATTGATAACCCTAAAAGTAACCTATTATGAATTCATTTTTGAAAAAATTTGGGAAAGCCACTCTTTGTTTGGCTTTGATAGCAATAGTAAGCACCCCATCGTTTGGTCAATTTGAGCAAAAACTCACCGTTAATGCTTCCGGTGCTATAATTTACCCTGATATGGTAGAGGAATTCAGTGATTTTGGATTAGGCTTTGGAATAGATGGGGGAATTATGTTTAATTTAAATCGTACTTTTTCACTTTATGGAGATGCCCGGTTTTATTACTTGTTCGGCTCTAGTTCTAATGAGGAAGCATACTTAGACAATATGGCATTTGGCTTTGGAGCAAAATTGAATTTATTACCTGCCAAACGATTGAATCCCTATTTATTTGCCGAGGGAAACATAAATTTCATTTGGTCAGAGATATATTATTATAACGATGGTGAAATCCGAGGAGGCAGTAACTTTGCTAGTACGTTAGGGGGTTTAGGAGGATTTGGGTTGGACTTTAAACTCAATGAAAATCTATCGTTATTTGCACAAACCGGTCCATATTACACTTATTCGGACGATAGATTAAATCTTTATTCCCAAATTGGTATTCGCCTAAATATGATTAAATCAAAAACAATATAAAGGTGGAATTGTATTATTTTACCAATCTAATTAAAACTCTATTAAAATGAAAAAGCTGCTACTTGCCTTATTGATAGTACTACCAATAGTTACTGCATTGGCACAAATACAATCTGAAAAAAAACTAGAAACCAAAGGCCAATTAATTTACTGCATGGCGTATAGCTTTGATGGCAATTTTGTGGCTTCAGCTGGCGACAAAAAAGAGATAATTATAAACAAAACAGGATCTTACGATGAAGTGGCGCGTCTTACCGGATTAAAAGATCTTCCATTGGCATTATGCTTTTCGCATAACGGGAAAATGGTTGCCGCTGGCGGAAAAGACAACAAAATTACCATCTGGGATTTTGCTACCAAGCAAATTTTAGTAGTTATTAAAGCACATGACCAGCAGGTTATGGACATATCCTTTAGCCCTGATGATAAAACCATTGCATCGGCTAGTTTGGATAAGGAAATAAAAATTTGGGATTCCAATTCAGGGCTGTTGGTTGCATTATTAACCGGAAATAAAAAAGATGTTACCTCTATCGATTATTCGCCTGATGGAAGCCGTTTAATTTCAGGATGTGCCGATGGTAGTATAAAAATTTGGGATGTTAAAGCAACCACCATCCAATTGAGCATCCCAGCTCATAGCAGTTGGATACGAAGTGTAGCTTTTAGCCCCGATGGAAGCATGATTGCTTCAGGAGGCGACGACCGGCAAATTCATGTATGGGATGCTTACAGTGGGGCCCTACTTAACACTTTTCTTGGACACCGAAAATGGGTTCAGGCTGTATGTTTTAGTCCCGATGGAAATTATTTATTAAGTGGGGGT
This sequence comes from Bacteroidota bacterium, assembly GCA_020047835.1. Taxonomy (GTDB): domain Bacteria; phylum Bacteroidota; class Bacteroidia; order Bacteroidales; family SZUA-534; genus GWE2-40-63. Next base: position 481 of record JAIFNJ010000015.1, on the reverse strand, counting down.
CACGATAACATTTTGATACTTACCGATATTAAGACTGGCAAAATGGTGTTTCAATCGGAAGAACAACCTTATTTCATACTTTCCATTGGATTTAACCCAAATGGTACCACCTTTGGAGCCGCAGCATTATACTCCAATGTGCTGGAAATATGGAATGTTCGCAGCCTTTCTATTAAACCAATGGAGAAGCTCATGGCTCAAAAAGCTTCGTCAGCTTCGGGAATGGTGCCTACCATACAATTGGTTTCTCCAAAATCAGGATCAACGGCCAATTCAGCTACCATAAAAGTATCGACCCTGATTAAATCCGAATCAAGCTTGCGAACCATTGAATTAATGGTTAATGGAACCTTGTTTGCTTCCAAAGATCGTTCGGAGCTAATGATGAATACCGGCGATAAAGGTGATTTTAATTATGAGGAAAGTATCGTGCTGAACGAAGGTAAAAATACCATTCAGGTTAAAGCTAAAAATATTGCCG
>JAIFNJ010000197.1 GCA_020047835.1 Bacteroidota bacterium | reverse complement strand
GAATGGATTGCAGCCATAACCCTTATTTTGGTGGCCAAATATTTACTCCCACAAATGATTGAAAAGAAAATATTTACCATGCCCCAATTGGCTAAAGAGCGCTATGGACAAGGGGTTAGCTTCTTCTTCTCATTTTTTTGGTTGTTGGTTTATGTTTTTGTTAACCTAACTTCGGTAGCTTGGTTAGGAGCACTTGCCATGCAGCAAATTCTTGGAATACCCATGGTTTGGGGTGTGCCTGGGTTAATGATTTTTGCTGGAATATATTCCATTTACGGTGGACTTAAAGCCGTAGCCTGGACCGATGTGCTCCAAGTTGTATTTTTGGTTGGTGGTGGACTTATAACGGCATTTTTTGCTTTGGGTGCAGTTGGCGATGGCAACGCTATTGATGGATTCATGACCGTTTTAAGCAAAGTACGTGAAAATCCGGGTGACCTTCATTTTAACATGATTATCGATGGAAATGTAAGTCCGGGCCTTTTTAAAGACCTTCCCGGATTGGCTGTTATTTTTGGCGCCATGTGGCTAACCAACATTGGTTATTGGGGCTTTAACCAATACATCATTCAAAAGGGGTTGGCTGCAAAAAATTTGGCCGAAGCCAAACGGGGATTAATATTTGCTGGATATTTGAAGATTTTGATTCCAATTATTGTTATAGTTCCGGGTATAGTGGCTTATGTGTTATTTACCCATCCCGATTTGCAGCATAATTTGGCTGGTTTAAATGGAACTATTGAAAGGGCCGACGATGCCTATCCTTGGTTGTTAAAAAATTTCGCTCCTAATGGAATTAGAGGGTTGGCTTTTGCAGCTTTAGTGGCAGCTGTGGTTTCATCGTTAGCATCTATGCTTAATTCTGCTTCCACCATTTTCACGTTGGATATCTACAGACCATTAATTAACCAAAAAGCTACTGAACGGCAGTTGGTTAAAGTGGGCCGTATTTCTGCTTTGGTAGCTTTAGTTGTTGCCATGTTTGCAGCCAAACCTTTATTGGGTGGACTCGACCAAGCATTTCAATATATTCAGGAGTATACCGGGTTTATTTATCCGGGTGTGGTGGTGGTATTTGGTATGGGTATTCTATGGAAGAGAGCCACAAATCGTGCTGCATTATGGACCACCATCGCCACGCTGCCATTGGGAATTGCCATGAAAATTGCCTTACCCGATTTGCCTTTCATCATCAGAATGGGTTATGTGTGCATGATTTTGATTTCATTGGCGGTATTGCTTACTCTAACCGACAAGAATCAGGTGAAAGCTGATGTATTAACCGAAACAAATAAAAAGCGGTTGACTTCGGCAGGTTGGATATTCGCCGTTCTTTCTGGTATATTGTTTCTTTCAGGCATTGTTTGGGGGACAGATTTGTTTGGCTTAAGTATGCGTTACTTGGGATTCCACTCCATATTTATGATGACATTTATGATGGCGTTTCTGGCAATCATCATGTTTACCAATGCCCAATCGCCAACCAAAGATGCCAAATCCTACGAATTTGACCCAACACTTTTTGAAACAGACAAGAGATTCCTGATAGGTGCCATTGGTATTGTGGTCATTATTGTGTCTCTCTATGCGTATTTCTGGTAACAACTTAAAGGAGATTTTTGATTTATATCAAAAATCTCCTTTTTTTATACCTTTAGTATTATGTTAGACGAACTTAAAAAGCAGGTTTTTGCAGCCAACCTCGATTTGGTAAAACACGGCTTGGTGCTTTTTACCTGGGGAAACGTGAGTGGAATTGACCGTAAAGCGGGTTTGGTGGTTATAAAACCAAGCGGAGTTTCATACGATGTTATGAAAGCAGAGGATATGGTTGTTGTTGACTTAAACGGTAAAGTTGTTGAAGGAAAATTAAAACCTTCATCAGATACACCCACTCATATAGAATTATACAAAGCATTTCCTGAAATTGGTGGAGTTGTGCATACCCATTCCACCTATGCCACAGCCTGGGCGCAAGCCGGTAAAGCCATTCCTATCATTGGTACCACCCATGCCGATTACTTTTCGGGAGATATCCCTTGCACTGCGGACATGCAGGCTAATTGGGTAATGGGCGATTACGAAAAGGAAACAGGAACAGCTATTATTAATGCATTTAAAGGAAAAAATCCGAATGAGATTCCAGGTGTACTGGTAAAAAACCATGGACCATTTACCTGGGGCAAAAACCCGGATGATGCAGTTCACGTTGACCATGAATTTGGCGTTGGTCAAAAAACATTACGAGCGCAAGCATGGCAGAAATTCTTATTACGGACAGTAGAACAGATTCTTAAAAAAAACAACATGAATAAATACGTAATTGGCGTTGACTATGGTACCGATTCATGCCGCGCATTGATAGTTGATACAAGCAATGGGAATGAATTAGCTACATCGGTTAAATATTACCCACGCTGGATGTCAGGTAACTATTGTGATCCGGCCCGGAACCAATACCGCCAGCACCCGAAAGATTATTTGGAGGTGATGGAAGCATCTATTAAAGAAGCTCTATCGAAATGCGATCCTTCAGTTGCCCAAAACATAGTTGGAATTTCCTTTGATACCACAGGAAGTACACCCGCTTTAACCGATGGCAACGGAACCCCGCTGGCTATGCTCCCCGAATTTGCTGAAAACCCAAATGCTATGTTCATTTTGTGGAAAGACCACACTGCGGTGAAAGAAGCCGATGAAATAAACGAACTGGCACGTAAATGGGAAGTGGATTTTACAAAATACGAAGGGGGCATCTATTCATCGGAATGGGTATGGGCCAAAGTGCTACATGTATTGCGGAAAGATGCGGCAATTAAAAAAGCAGCCGTTTCATGGGTAGAATATTGCGATTGGTTACCCGCCGTTTTAACCGGGAAAACCCGCTTACACGAAATCAAGCGAAGTCGCTGCGCCGCAGGGCACAAAGCCTTGTGGCATCCCGATTGGAAAGGCTTGCCATCCGAAGAATTTCTGGTAGCATTAGGCCCGGAACTAAAAGGCATGCGCAGCCATCTGTTCGAAGAAACTTATACCAGCAACGAAGTCTTTGGAACCCTAACACCCGAATGGGCTAAAAAATTGGGGCTTTCAGAAAAAGTGGTTGTTGGTGTTAGTGCTTTTGATGCTCACATGGGAGCCGTGGGAGCTGAGATTGTTGCCAATACCTTAGTCCGCATCATGGGAACATCAACATGCGATATTATTGTGTCGCCTGAAAATGAGATAGGGAATAAGCTTATTCCGGGAATCTGCGGACAGGTAGATGGTTCCGTAATACCGGGGATGGTAGGTTTGGAAGCCGGGCAATCGGCCTTTGGCGATGTTTATGCCTGGTTTAAAAACGTTTTGGCCTGGTCGCTTCAATTTATAGATGATAAAGAGCTGGCAAAAAAGATAGAGGATAAAATTATTCCCGCCCTGGCCGAAGAGGCAGCAAAAATACCTATGGAAGAATCAACCATTTTGGCTACCGACTGGCTCAATGGACGACGTACCCCTGATGCCGACCAGAACTTAACTGGAACCATTACCGGATTGAATCTGGGTTCATCGGCACCGCATATTTTCAGGGCTTTGGTTGAAGCCACTGCTTACGGGTCCAAAGCTATTGTTGATAGGTTTGTGCAAAACGGGGTAAACGTTGATGGAATATTGGCCATTGGTGGAGTGGCAAAAAAATCGGACTTTGTAATGCAAACCTTGGCCGATGTAATGGGAATGCCTATAAAAATTGCCCGCTCGGAGCAATGTGTTGCTTTGGGAGCAGCCATGTTTGCATCGGTTGCAGCCGGGGTCTACCCAACCGTAGGAGAGGCCCAGAAAGCAATGGGGCAGGGATTCGAAAAAACATATTTTCCCCAACTAGAAATCCACAAACAATATTTGGCTTTGTACGAAAAATACCATAAACTTGGAGAATTTGTAAACCATTCACTTAAATAAAATACCTATGAAATTAGTTGCACTAGCTTTATTATTGGGTTCAGTTGCCCTTTATTCATGCAATCAAAAACCCGCATCGGCCGATAAAACGGCAACACTTGGGGTAAATCCCGATAGCTTCACCAAAGTAATCGATGGAAAACAAGTAACATTATTTACCCTAAAAAATCAAAACGGCATACAGGTTCAAATTACCAATTATGGGGGTCGTATTGTTTCCATAGTAACACCCGATAAAGACGGAAAACTTGCCGATGTGGCAATGGGTTATAGTACCGTGGATGAATATACAAAAGATATAATGAACCAGAGTGGTATTATTGGCCGGTTCGGAAACAGGATATGTAAAGGTAAATTCAGCTTAAACGGTGATAATTACACGCTGGCCATTAACAATCCACCAAACTCTCTGCATGGTGGTCCTGATGGTTTTAACCGCAAAGTGTGGGATGCCGAACAAGAAGGAAACAAGTTGGTAATGAATTATATTTCGCCCGATATGGAAGAAGGGTATCCTGGGGAATTGACGGTTAAAGTAGTGTACGAATTATCGGAAAACAATGAGCTTTCCATGGTTTACGAAGCTACCACCACCAAACCAACCATCGTAAATTTAACCAACCATACATACTATAACTTGAGGGGCGATGGCGATACCACCATTCTGGATCACACCTTACAAATGATGGCTAGTTTTTATATTCCGGTTGACTCTACGTTGATTCCAACGGGCGAAATTGCATCGGTTGAAAATACCCCTTTTGATTTTAGGGCTGGCAAAATGATTGGTAAAGAAATAAAGAATCAGAATCAGCAACTAACGTATGGATTAGGTTACGACCACAACTGGGTATTGGATAAAACCGCGGGTGAATTGGCATTGGCTCTAAAACTTAGCGAAGCAACTACCGGCCGGGTAATGGAAATCTACACCACCGAACCGGGCATGCAGTTTTATTGCGGAAACTTTATGGATGGAACGGTAACCGGAAAATCGGGACAGAAATACCAATACCGGAGTGCGGTAGCCTTGGAACCACAGCATTTTCCCGATAGTCCAAACCGGGCTAACTTTCCTTCCACCGTGTTAAATCCCGGTGAAAAATATTATCATAAGAGTGTATTAAAATTTTATACAGAATAATTTTTTGCGCAATTTAAATATCGCATTGATAATTGAGGCAAAAGCTTGAAAGGTTTAAATATCAATAGTCTTGCTGGATTCAAGTGATTCATTTCATTAAAGTTCTAAAACCAAAAAGCCACCCAAAATGAGGTGGCTTTTTGAATTTATATTCTAAATTTTTATTCTAGATAATCGCTTCCATGGCGGTCATGGCCTCGCGGAGCTCTTCGCCCACTATTTCAACCGGGTGGTTGCGGATGATGTCGTTAACGGCAATCAACTGTTTGTTATCCACATGGTTGTTCTTTCCTACCATAAAGTTTTTACCAATAACATCGGTATCAATCTTTTTCATAAAATCGGCCAACAACGGCTTGCAGGCATGGTCGAACAGGTAACAGCCATATTCGGCGGTGTCGGAAATAACACGGTTCATTTCAAACAACTTCTTACGGGCAATGGTATTGGCAATAAGCGGAGTTTCGTGCAACGATTCGTAGTAAGCCGACTCGTCGATAATACCGGCTTCGGTCATGGTTTCGAAGGCCAGTTCCACACCCGATTTTACAAAAGCTACCATCAACACCCCGTTGTCAAAATACTCTTGTTCTGAAATTTCAACGTTTCCAGCGGGAGTCTTCTCAAAAGCGGTTTCTCCGGTAGCGGCACGCCAGGTTAACAGGTTCTTGTCGTCGTTGGCCCAGTCTTCCATCATGGTTTTTGAAAAATGACCGCTCATGATGTCATCCATGTGCTTTTGGAACAAAGGACGCATAATGGTTTTCATCTCTTCGGCCAATTGGAACGCTTTAACTTTTGCCGGGTTCGAAAGGCGGTCCATCATATTGGTGATACCGCCGTGTTTCAAGGCTTCGGTAATTGTTTCCCAGCCGTATTGAACCAGTTTGGAAGCATATCCTTTGTCGATGCCCTTTTCAACCATTTTATTGAAGCACAGGATGGAACCGGTTTGCAACAATCCACAAAGAATGGTTTGTTCACCCATTAAATCAGACTTAACCTCAGCCACAAAAGACGATTTCAACACGCCAGCCCGGTGTCCACCGGTTGCGGCGGCATAAGCTTTTGCCTGCTCAAATCCAACGCCATGTGGGTCGTTTTCGGGATGCACGGCAATTAAGGTAGGTACCCCAAATCCGCGTTTGTACTCTTCGCGTACTTCGGAACCCGGCGATTTAGGAGCCACCATAATAACGGTAAGGTCCTTACGGATTTGCATTCCTTCTTCAACAATATTAAAACCGTGAGAATAGGAAAGGGTAGCATCTTTTTTCATCAAAGGCATAATGGCTTTAATGACGCTGGAATGCTGTTTATCAGGAGTTAAGTTGATTACCAAATCGGCGGTAGGCAACATCTCTTCGTAAGTACCCACTTTGAATTTGTTATCGGCCGCATTTTTATACGATTGGCGTTTCTCTTTAATGGCCTCAGCTCTTAACGTATAAGAAATATCAAGCCCTGAATCGCGCATGTTCAGCCCTTGGTTTAACCCTTGAGCTCCACATCCAACAATTACTATCTTCTTTCCAAGCAATGCTTTTACGCCATCAGCGAATTCTGAAGCATCCATAAATTCGCAAACCCCCAGCTGATTTAACTGTTCACGCAATGGAAGTGAATTAAAATAATTTGCCATTTTTCAATCTGTATTTATTATTACTTCTACTTTAATGCTTTTGCAGATGCCAATAATTAGCTATAACTGCATGATACAAAGTAACAACAAATCTTAATACCCTATTGTTAAAAAACAAGGTAATTTAGGTACTTTTCATGGATTGGGATTTGCATAGCCAATATATTGGAACTTGAAGTGCCCCAAAATAATCGAGGTCAGCTGCTGCGAGATTTTACTATTCCATGAACTCAAGTCGGCAAAAACTCCATTGCCATTTATTCCAAACGCTTACCAAACCAGCTTTGACAGGATTATTCAAGGTATAATATATTTTTTCAGCCATATCATTTCTATCTCTAATAATTCGGTCGAATGATTCGGGTTGCCAGAATTTTGTGGGAACTCGGAGCACCTGCTCCGAGGATTTAAGCGAAGCAGACGCTTCGCTGTCCAATGGAACTTGCAGCGCCTGCTGCGAGGATTGTACCAAACGAGACTGTCCGCTGTCTCTCAAGATTTTCAAAGCCTCTTTACCAGTGAACGATTTCAATTCTTTCAAAATTGTATCAAGGGGTTTAGCCAGTTTATAAATAACCATGTGTACATGGTTGCTCATAATGCAAAAGCAAACTAATTTGTATTCTTTTACATCTCTATAAGTTATGGAATCGTAGACTAAATTTGCGATTTCGGGTTTTGCCAAATAATAGGGACCTTTCTGATTGGTATTCAAAAAATCATCGAGAGCCATAAAATATTCTTCCTGCTGATTTTGCTTTAACTGTTTAATGGGCAGTCCTGAAATATCGGTTGTATTGGTGTTCAGGTAAGTGGTTTTTAGATCATCCAATTTTGCTAATGGAATAGAATCATAAAGACGGAATGTAATAAAAAACATTGCATCTTGGGGTTGAATATGTGGTAGGTTGCGTCGATATTCCTCTTTTGATGTATTGCCGATCATTTTTCGCAAAAAGTTACGGTGTTTTTTTTGAACTCACATCGTTTGTTACACAAAATAAGCGAAGCAGGCGCTTCGCTGTCCCGAAGCTGTTCGCTGTCCTATCTCTTAGCTTTGCGGTATTGCAAAGGGGAAACCCCACACGCTTTTTTAAAGTACTTGGTAAAGTAGCTTTGGTCGGAAAAATTCAGGAAATCGGCAATTTCAGATGCAGTCATTTCAGTATACACCAATAGACGCTTAGCTTCAAGAATCACTTTGTTCTGAATAAGTTTGGCTGATGTATTCCCCGTAACCTGCTTAACCAACTGGGTTAAATGGTTGGGCGTAACGACCAGCATACTGGCATATTCATTTATAGAAAGGTTTTTTTGGTAGTTTTCCTCTACCAACCGCAATAGATTCTTAACCATTAAATGCCCCTTGGTATTTTGCATACTTACCATATCGGCAGGATATAGTTTTTTGCAGGTCTGTAATATCAAGTCAAGTATAGCACGAATGGTTTCTTCCGATACATCACCCACATGCTTTACCTCGTTGCATCCCCGAACAAATAAACTCTCCAAAAACAACGTGTCGGTAGGCAGCTTAAGCAGTAATGGCGGATTGTTTTGTTCCACCGAAAAAAAGAATGGAAATTCCAGCAACTTGTTTTTATTAACCTCACTCAACAAGTAAAAATCAGCTGTAAATAAAAAAATGTAACCATCAATATCGTTGGAAAGCTCCAGTTTATGGGCTTGTCCCGGCGAAAGGAAAAATATGCAGGGTGGTTTTATTTCATACTTATTGCTATCGATGATATGGTAAC